>NZ_JADBVM010000161.1:0-26990 GCF_020244875.1 Microcystis sp. M44BS1 | reverse complement strand
GTGGTCGAGGGAATCAACAATAAACTTAAACTAATAAAACGGAGAGCCTATGGCTTTAGAAACTTTCGTAATTTTTGGGTTAGAAGTATGTTATCTTGGCATCTTGTCTGTTGATTTAGCATAAAGAGTAACGAAGAGCCCGAACAATTAGATTTCTTTCTCTTGCTAAACCCTGTTCTAAACCCTGTTCTAAACCCTGTTCTAAACCCTGTTCTAAACCGCAGCGCATCCAACTGGTGGTAATCTGCATAACTCCCTCCTGTTCGGGTTGAATAAATGTGCTAATCTCCTGTTGAAATTCTATCTCCTCGGACGAGTTGAGATTGAGATAGGTATCGACAAAGCCTGAAATCAATTGCATTCTAGCGGCATCTAATCTTAATGTTACCAATAATCTTAGACATTGTGCCTTAACTTTTGCTCTATCCCGAGGGGCAATTTTCATTTTAGCCATCAAAGCGGCGGCGACGGGATTAGCTTGATTAATAAAATCTCGCCAATTCAAGCGATTTAACTGGACAACTTGATAGTTAAATTCTAGCACTTTTAAGTCAGGAAACTCAATTTTATATTGACGAATTGCTTCTTTTTGTGGACGATCATAGGAGAATATGACAATGGGATAAACTGGTAAGGCAAATTTTTGATGCAGACGAGCGAAATAAGTAAACATTCGCCGATTAAATTCCGGTTGAGAGCTAGACTGTGCTTCTAGATGAATTAAGAAAAATGATGATTGTCCTCGAAATTGAACTTGGGCGACTAAATCACTTTCATACTTTTCTCCTTCCGTGACATCGGTAAAGACTTCTTTGTCTAAAAATGTGATCTGATTAGGCTCTAAATAATTGATAATCTCAGGAAAAAACAACTGAATAAATTCAACAAAAAAAGTCGCAATTAATTCCTTAAATAAACGATCATGGTCAATAACATTATTCATGCCTAATAATTATAAACGAGGAATCCTTCAGCTTATCTTCATAACTTTTTGTAGTAATTATCAAGGATTTTCCAATGACCAGCACTAGGAGACAAAGAAATTAAATCCTCGATATTGCCTTCCATAGTAGCACAAATTTGAGCGAGGGGTAATAGCAAATCCTCTAGTAAGACGAGTTAGGACGAGGAGATAAAATGCCCAAGAAAGCGTACTTATCCGAACATCTAAGTTCAGAGGAACCGAAAGATAAATACAGAACCAGTCAAGACTCAGTGGCAACAAGAAGATGGCACTGGTTAGGTAAAATATCTTGAGGATGGACAATCAAAAAGGCGACAGTAGCTGTCGGATTAGATTATCAATATCTAATCAATTAGGAGAAGAAGTAGTTAAAAATATCAAGAAAAAGAGTCAGGAACATCCGAGAGGAAAAGAACCTTTATCGAAGGAAGAACAATTCCAAAAATTAAAATTGAATAAATTCAGGGAAATTTACGGTAATTTTGCCGGTTAAATCAATTCCCTGCTATCTCCATCCCAAATTACTGCTAGTACAAAAAGTCGAACGACTTTTAAATTATCGATTGAGAATAGAAATAATTTCAATGATTTTGAGGAGTTTTTTCCTGAATTATAGGACGTAGTTGTTGCACCAGTTCCTTAGAGCGTATTATTCTTGCTTCTGGTAATAAATGCTCATGGGTATCGCCAAATAAACTAGAATCTGTTTGCAGATTAAGAGTTTTTGGATTGTAGATTAAAGGCACTATATTAGACAATTCTTCAATAGTTTTTTTAACATTTTTTACAGTGGTTTCATCGGTCTTAGCATAAACCCAAGAGAGAGAAACTACTAAATAAGCACCTTTAGCTTTTAACTCCTCTTGAAATTGAGCGATGCGTTTGAGGGAGTGTTGAGAAACAGGTTGCTTAAATGTTCTGCCCCGCCATTTACCTGTACGATGTTTGACTACGGTAGGATCTCCTTTTTCTGTGATTGGATCTGATAAATAACCCCTAGGTTTTCCTGTTTGTATAACATCAACAGCAGTTTTTACTATAGCGCGTAAACTAGGAACTCCCATTAACCAAGTCTCGGAAACTAATTGTTCTAAGGGTATATTTCCTAAACCCGGTTTTCCAATAGCAACACCCAAGGGAACCGAACCAAATAAACCATCACCATAACCAATACCATCATCGTCCAGTAACATCAAATATTCAGGAATGAGAACCACTATATCCCCCGGACGTACCTGTTCTAAAATAATTGGGCAAATGACATTTAATCCCAAATCTCCCTGTAAACCAAAGTTAAAAACTGGGATTTTTAGCTCCTGTTCTATGAATTGAGAGTTAATACTATATTGTACTCCCGACCCCCCCGCAAAAATTATTCGTCTCGGTGCATCTATCTGCTTGGCAAAAGATACTTTTTGTTCGTACATTTGTAGGAGCCACTTTAATTCACCACCGTAGTATACGTTATAAAAAAAACCCAAAGACCAGGCCACCCCAACGGTAGCTAACCAAGGCCAAAAAGTAAACATTTTCTTCATAAGTTTAGCTCCTAGAGTTGAAGAACCAGAGGACAACTAGAGAATAACTAATTCTAGTTCAAAAAAGAGATAATTTGTCTCATCTTTCCTGCCACAATTGCCAAATAGTCGCCACATATTTCCGTCCTTTTGACAAATAATCCCAAAGATTAATTCCAGTTTTACTCTCACCATAAATGCGGGGAACGCAAAGATAAGGAACTTCCACTAACTTATAACCTAAACGATTGGCACGGGTTAATAAATCAATGCAGTATTCTCCATAATCTCCCTTGAAGCGAATTTTTTCTAAAACCTGAGAACGAACGGCAATAAAACCACTGGTATAGTCGTGAACTTGATTGCCTAGCATCACGATGGCCATGCGATTAATAATCCAGCTTAACATCCGGGCCATCAGTCCGTGGGCAACATCATCACCCCCCGGAATCCAACGAGAACCTACGGCCATATCAGCTTTTTTAGCTCGAATCGGTGTGATTAATTGCGGCACATCTTCTGGAGGCATAGACAAATCACAATCCATCCAAGTAATAATTTTAGCACCATACAGATTAATCGCATCGTCAATACCTCTTTGTAGAGCCGAAGTTAACCCTTTCTCGTTGATTCTGCGACACAAAATTACCCCCGATTGGAATTGCGAATCTTGGGGAGGAGTAGGATATTGTTGGGCTAAATCTTCTACTATCTGCCAAGTTTCATCGGGAGAATTATCATCCACCACTAGCACTAAATAAGGACTAGGAACACTAGCTAGTAAACGTTCAATTAATTGACTAATATTATCTCGCTCGTTATAAGTGGGTAAAATCGTACAGACTAAATCATTACCTGCTGGGGTAATTGTTGGCTTATCCTCGGATTTTTGGGCTAGTAAACCTGTCTCAGAAGCAGATATAACTATTTCATAGAAAGGATATTTACCAATGATTCCAGAGCGATTTATGCCAATTTGAAACTTTTGTCCATCTTGGCTAAATTCCAGTTCTTCTGGTGGGGATTCTAAGAGTTTACAAGGGGAGTAGGGATAGCAAACGTAGGGAAAACTAGACAATCCTTGACTGAGTAATTCTTGGCATAGTTTAACCATAGCTTGACTATTTTCCACACGGAAGAAAGTTTTTTGTTTCTCCAAACCAAAACCCAAAACTTGTGCCGCATATTGATGAGAAAAGGCAACAATAGAATTAGTATCCTCTTCTATACTTTTGATAGCTGGTGCTATCCCCTGATGGGTTTTATAGAAAAATTCTCCCCCTTGATAAATGTTTTTATAGACACCTATTGCCATTAAGATTAACAGTAAAACCCAACTTCCCTTGGCTACAAAAACTTCTTGGTTCGCCTCGACAATTTTTACTTGTTCCACCGTTAATAAGGTAACAAAGGGGATAAGAGGCAATAAATATCTCGGTCCCCATTGTTTCCCTCCCACCATGACTTCTCCCGGGGCAATATCGACTAAACAAGACACCCCTACTGTGTAGATAAAATAGAGAGCATAGACAAAAAGCATTTGTTTATCTAGAGATATATTGCCGATGTCAAATAGATAACAACTAGCTAAAAGTATCAGGAAGTAAATTATATTGTCCTTGACTAACGCCTTGGTTTTAACCATTCCTTGCCAGCGAAGATTGACGAGAACAGCCAAGATGATAATCGCCGTTACACTAATTAAAGTTACGGGAATATCCTTGGCAAAATTCAATTGTTGACCGCTCCAAGTGAGCAAGTAAGCTAAGGGAATTATACAGATAGGAAAATGCACTAAAAAAGAGCTATTTAACTGATAAAAACTGGTCAGGGCTTCTTGAATACGTTTTTTCCAAGAAAACTCCTCAAGGACTAACAAAGCGTGAACTCCGAGAAAACGATTATAAATTAACTTATTGCACAACCACAGTAAAAACACACTAACAATCATACCTAGCACAAAAACAAAAGCTATTCGATTGGTTAGCAGAAATTCAGAAAAATTAAGATTTTTCTCGGTTGAATACCAAGCAAAAATTGAGGTTTGTTCTGGAGTTAACCCCAAGAAAACTAATAAAGTTAAAGTTGCCACTAGGGCCAGACATTCCGAGCGGAACCATACCGATAAACCCACTAGAAATCCGCCTAATAAATTGGGCAGCCAGCCACTATTAGCTGTATCGGGTAGAAAAAAAGCGATAACAATTCCCAAAAATCCTAAAGTAACAGCGAGGGTATGTTCACAATATATGGCACTGTATAGAGTTAAGGGAGAAGCAAAAATCAAAATAACTAATCCCAAAAGACCACCCCAACTGTCTAGGGAAAAAGCGGGAATTGCTCTTGAAAAACTGAGCCACAATACCCAAATTGATAGGAGGGGAATCAAGTAAAACCCCCGATAACCCCAAAATTTATAAAAAAGGGAAGTTAGCAAAGAGAATGAAAAAGGAAAAGAGATATAATAACGTTGATTTAAGTAGTAGACAAAAGGGGGGCGATAAGTGTATAAACCCTCTTGCCAAAGACGAGTAACCCAAGCTTCTGCGCGCTCAACTAAGTCAAATCGCCATGGACCATTACTTAGCTGACGAGCTAGTAAAGCTTTCAGCGCTCCATCGCCATTAAAAAAAACATCCTTGGGAACTAAAATACATAGATATAGGGAATAAAAGCAACCGGCGGCAATTACTACCCAAGATAAAAACTCCGTGCCAATTATCATAAAAGTCGGTTTTTATTCAAAAAATTTTTATCAATTTTTCATCCCTACTCAGCCGCAGCAAAAACTTGCCGAACTGCTTTGGCCACTCGCTCAATTTGCTCGTCCGTGAGAGCTAAACCGCTAGGCAGATAAAAACCCCTGCGCGCCAGTCTTTCAGCCACGGGACAGGAAATATTTTGCAATAATCCCATTTTGTGAAATACCGGTTGTTCGTGCATACACCAGAAAAAAGGACGCGTACCAATCTGATGTTCTTTGAGGCGTTTCATCGCTTCCATAGCATCAAAGTTAACCTCATCTTTGAGAACAATACCATAAACCCAATAAATATTTTCGGCATAATCAGTTTGAGGTAGGGGCAATTCTAGAGAGGGGATATTTTGCAATAATTCCCTGTAGCGTCTGCCCATTTTTCTCTTGCGCTGGACAAAAGTTTCTAGCTGTTCTAATTGTGCTAAACCCACTGCCGCTTGCAGATTAGTCATCCTCAGATTCCAGCCCAGTTCTTCGTGAATAAAACGTCGTTGGGGCTGAAAATATAAATTTCTCAGGGAACGACAACGCTCAAAAATATCCTCTTGGTTGGTGACAATCATGCCCCCTTCCCCAGTGGTAATATGTTTGTTGGAATAGAAACTAAAGATGCTGATATCACCGAAACTACCACAGGGTTTACCTTGATAGGTTTGACCGTGCATTTCCGCCGCATCTTCAATAATTTTTAAACCGTATTTTTGAGCTAATTCTAAAACTGGAGTCATTGCCACCGGTAATCCGTAGATATGAACCACCATTATCGCTTTAGTGCGGGGCGTGATTTTTGCCTCTATCTGACTGATATCCATGTTCCAAGTCTGCGCTTCGCAGTCCACCACCACGGGAATCGCCCCGGCTTTGACAATGGCAGCTCCGCAGGAAATGATGGTAAAAGTGGGGAGAATCACTTCATCCCCCGAACCAATTCCTAAAGCGACGATGGCCGCTTCTAAGGCCATAGAACCATTGCACACGGAAACGGCATACTTTCGCCCCACAGCGAGGGCAAAATTTTCTTCAAATTTCTGAACGAAGGGACCTTCCGAAGAAATCCAACCGCTATCAATACATTCGTTAAGATACTGTTTTTCCTTGCCCGCAAGTAGCGGCTCATTGACGGGAATAAAGCTACTCATGCTATCTCTGCTCCCGCCATTTTAACCACGGTTTCCTCAATTCCTGTAAAGCGAGTTTTATCCTGATTACCAACGTAAGGACCCTGTTTGACTTCAATCATTTCTACTTCTTCTAAGACTTGGAAACCATGGCCACCTTGTATCAATAAAACCACATCCCCATCTCTCAATATATGACTTTCTAGATATTGTTGGTCGTCATCATAGAAATCTACCCGCAGTTTTCCTCTTTTGATAATTAAGACTTCCTGGGTAAAAAATACTTCCCGTTGTACTTTGTTATGAACGTGGGGCATAATACTTTTTCCCGTCGGGTGTCTCATATAGGCCAACTGTTGGGAAAAATCATCGGGAGTTAGGAAATGAATCCCCTCTTGGTTAAACTCTCGTCGGAGAATTATCGCTAAAACTTTACCCTCTTTCGTAATTTGGGAAATTGGCAAAGAGTTAAATTGACTTTCTGGCTTATTTTTCTGATTTGGTTGGCGGAGAAAATCTAAAGATAAAAAGTCTGAGGCTAGTTTAAACATGAATTTAACCCCCCTATGGGATGGTTGTGAGAAAGGCTGAAATTGATTAACAGCAAAGAAGCGGCCAACCAGTGACTAACTCTTGTCACCCTCGTTAGGCCAATTTAATTTAATTAGCTAAAGCTTAATCTAATCAACACGATGGTTAATTTAGTTAACAGAAGGTTAATGCCGACTAAGCCAAGGCAATTATACCATACATTTAAGAAAATACAAACGTAAATTTGTTTTTTTAAAATCTTTTTATAGACGAGCTTGGCTTATCTTAAAATGTAGTACAGCTTACCTACCATGGTTATTTGACTGACGGCTAACTGCTATATTTTCTGATGACGATATAAATAGCAAAAACTATAGACGAATAGCTATGAGCTTTGGTGAAGAATTTGAATTACTGCTGCGGGCGCGCTATCCTCTCATCTATATTACCACCCTAGAAGAGGAACGTCTCGAAAAAGCGATCGCCGATATTGCCAAACAGAGCCATAACCGTGCTGTCTATGTTTGGGATTTCGTGGATGGTTATCAAGATAATCCCAATAATGAGAACTTTGCTCGGCGTAATCCCCTGCAAGCTCTTGAATTCGTCGAAAAGCTGCCGTCTAACATCGCCGCCATCATAATTTTACGCGATTTCCAGCGCTTTTTAGAAGATATTTCCATCGCCAGAAAATTGCGAAATCTGGCCCGTTCTCTGAAATCTCAGCCCAAAAACCTAATTATCGTCGCTCCCGAACTGTCTATCCCCTCGGATCTAACCGAAGTAATCACCGTCGTCGATTTTCCCCTCCCCAGTGGCGAAGAAATTAAACAGGAAATCCAGCGATTAATCGCCGCCACCGGACAACCCCTAAAAGAACCACTCCTGGATGAATTAGTGCTTTCTGCCCAAGGATTGTCCCTAGAGAGAATTCGTCGGGTTTTAGCCAAATGTTTAGCCAGTCACGGCAAAATTGAGCCAGAGGACGTGGAATTAATTTTGGCAGAAAAACGCCAATCGATTCGTCAAACCCAGATATTAGACTTTTATCCCGCCACAGAGCAGATTTCTGACATCGGGGGACTAGATAATCTCAAAGACTGGCTGATTCGTCGCGGTGGTGCTTTTAGTGAACGCGCCCGCGCCTACGGTTTACCCAATCCCCGGGGTTTACTATTGGTGGGAATTCAGGGGACGGGTAAATCCCTGACAGCGAAAGCTATTTCCCATCATTGGCACTTACCCCTACTGCGTCTAGACGTGGGGCGTTTATTTGGCGGATTGGTGGGAGAATCGGAATCACGCACCCGTCAGATGATTAATCTCGCCGAAGCTTTAGCTCCCTGTGTGCTGTGGATAGACGAAATCGATAAAGCTTTCGCCGGAGTGGATGGGAAAGGCGACGGAGGAACCACCGGGCGGGTTTTCGGGACTTTTATCACTTGGTTAGCCGAGAAACAATCGCCGGTTTTTGTCGTCGCTACAGCTAATAACATCCAATCTTTGCCCCCGGAAATGTTGCGAAAAGGACGCTTCGATGAGATATTTTTTGTCGGACTACCTAGCCAAAAGTCCCGCGAGGAGATTTTTAGCGTTCATCTGGGGAAAGTCCGGCCCCATAATCTGAAAAGTTATGATATCAAGCGACTAGCCTACGAAACTCCCGATTTTTCGGGGGCAGAAATCGAACAAACCATCGTGGAAGCGATGCACATCGGGTTTAGTCAAAATCGCGACTTTAGCACCGATGATGTGCTTGAGGCCGCTAGTCAGATTATACCCCTGGCTCGCACTGCTCAAGAACAGATCCAGTTTCTACAGGATTGGGCTAAGTCCGGTAAAGCTCGTTTAGCCTCTCGCGATGATCGTTTTAATGTTAATCCTAACAGTTAATTTAGCACCAATATGAAGCGTTTATCTGGTTTATTGCAATTTATGGTCGGTTTTGTCATGGGAGTGGCGATTTTGGTCGGTGGGGCCACTGCTGTCGCCTATATGCTTCTCTCCGGTATGAATTCTAATCCTCCTAAACCCGTCTTTACCGAGGAGAAAAAAGAGGAAACTAAGGAGGAAAAAACCGCCGTCAAACCTTCTCCCACCGCTACTACTCCCGTCCAAGAACAACCCCAAGCTGCGGTGAAAGAGTCTCCCACAGCTGCACCAGCACCAAAAGCTGCCCCGAAACCCAGTCCCGAAGCAAGAAAAAAAGAAACTACATCCGAGGGTTATCAAGCGCGGGTGACATGGCAAAGCGGTTTAAGTCTGCGCTCTCAACCTACCAGTGAATCGACTCGTCTCGGTGGTCTCGATTATAATACTAAAGTCAGTGTGGTGGGAACCAGCAGCGATGGCCAATGGCAGCGCGTGCGTCTGTCCGATGGTCGCGAAGGTTGGATTAAAGCGGGTAATATTTCTAGAGTCCAGTAAATAGGGTTTGCGGCAAAAAGTTTTTCCTGGGGGCAGGGTGTGGGGCGTAGGGTGCAGGGTTTTACCCATTTTCAGGCGGTCAATTACCTAATTTTCAGGGAAAAAGTCCCAGAATTTTCCCCCCGCTCACTCCAATGGCCGGTACTTTTGGATTTCAAAAAGGTCTAAAAGTATTATCGAACAATGTTTTTAGATTTATTCAGCAAACCCTAAATATTTAGAAGGGATAGATTTTCTAAATCTATCCCTTTCCCTAATCAGTAGTTGGACAAAGTTAAATTTACACTCTGGAAGGAGAGAACCCCAGAACTGCGGCACTCCGGAAGTAAAAAATATCTGTGATTAATTAGGGTTGGCTGAAAAAGTACGGGCGAAGCATTCGGGCAATAACCTATCGGTGAAACCGTAGATTTTCTATCCGAATGCTTCGCCCCTACAGGACGCGGGCCGATGAAGACGCAAGGTTTTGAAGCACGATTCTCTCAAAATCTTGCACCTGTTTCGCAAGAAAACCCACAAAACCCTTACCTTGCCTACATTTCACATTTATTCAGCAAGCCCTAATTCTGTCTGGGTACTTAACCACTAATTCAAGAACGATTATCGCGATTAACTTTTCTGATTAACCAATAACTTGCCGCTAAAGCTAAGGTTCCCACGGTGAGGGCAATTAAATCATCTTTACTGTATTTCTTGGGATCAAAAATAATAATTTTTCGAGAGATGGCAATCAGGGCAGTAACTACGACTAATTCAACCTGTACGATGTGTTTCCTTAGGTAAGCAGTGATGTTTTCTAATAACTCTAAGGCAATTAAAATATTGAGAAATAATCCGAAAATTTCAATTAAAGTTTTGCTAAAAAAACCGACGGGTTCCGTAGTAAATAAATCTTTGATTAGGATAACTACTAGGTCATAAAGAGAAACAATAATAACAACAATTAAGGCTACGGATAAAACCTTAGAAACTATGTTTTCAATGAGATGAATCGACTTCATGAAATCTTCATCGCGCCATTGTTGACCAAAATTGATAAGTAGTTTCCGTATCTGTTTGAGCATGATCGATTAAGTAAAAAGTAAAAATTATTATTGTATTTTATTGCTAATTGTTCTATTTAGCTAACAAGTAAGTATATCCCCCCTTTATCCCCCCTTTATCCCCCCTTGATAAGGGGGGTATCTGACAATTTTTAACATCTAAGTAGGGAGGCACAATTATTTGTAGGATGGGTTAGCGGTAGCGTAAACTATGCGGTCGTTGGGTTTCATGCTTCAACCCAACCTACGTTCATCTTATATTTAATTCCACCCACCCACTTACTTACTTAGAAATAATTTTACTTGAAGAAGGCTTCCCTAGAAAAAAATCTAGGTGCGATCGCTGTTAAGTCAACCGCACCCCAAACTAATACAAATGCTCACATCTAGCTAACATCATCGTGAGCGAAACGATTATAGAGGAAGTCGAGGGCATAGTTACGCAGACGATAATATTCCGGATCCTCCATAATTCTCTCCCGATCGCGGGGACGGGGGAAATGAATATTCATCACTTCGCCGATTTTCGCTTCCGGTCCATTGGTCATCATTACCAGCTTATCAGCGAGGAAAAGAGCCTCATCGATATCGTGGGTAATCATCAACACCGTACAGCGTTTATCTTGCCAGATTTTCAGCAATTCTTCCTGTAATTCCTCTTTGGTAATCGCATCCAAGGCACCGAAAGGTTCATCGAGAATCAACACTTCCGGACGGATAGAAAGAGCGCGAGCGATCGAAACCCGTTGTTTCATCCCCCCGGAGATTTGGGGAGGGGTTTTGTCCATAGCTTCGGTTAAACCCACCATAGCTAAATGTTCCCGCACGATCGAGCGTTTTTGTGCTTCCGGAGCATTGGGAGACACCGCATCTACCGCCAGATAGACATTTTCAAAAACACTTAACCAAGGCAATAAAGCATAGTTTTGAAACACTACCATGCGATCGGGCCCGGGTTTAGTAATTTTCTTACCGTTAACTTTAACGATCCCATCAGTGGGAGAAGAAAAACCCGACACCATATTTAATAGGGTGGATTTACCGCAACCGGAGTGACCGATCACACAGATAAATTCACCTTCATTGATGCTGAGATTAACATCCTTGAGGACGGTGTAGGGGCCTCTAGGAGTGGGATAAACCTTAGAAACTCCTTCAATGGTGACAAAAGCTTCTTTACTGGGGGTCTGGGTTGCTCGGTTAACGGTGTCGGTGGTAGTGTACATGATTAGTCTTTGGGGGAAATTAGTTAATAGGGGCAATGGCCGGGGATAATTGGCTAGTAATTATCCCCTTAGTCGATTTTTAGGCAATTTTGCGAGATTCACTGGCACCAGGACGAGCATCAATAGCCACTTCGGCCATAGTGACGTTTTGTTTGATCTCTAAACTATTGAGATAACCGATCGGATCCTCGGCATCAAACTCGATACCATCGAATAAAAGGATCGGTGTGCGACGATATTTAATATCCCCTAGACCCAATTCCCGGGCTGCGGTACTAAAGACACCCACCCGACAGACTCGTTCGAGAATTTCTACCCAGTTACGCGGGAAAGGAATGTGGCCCCAGCGAGCCATTTGGGTCATCATCCAGAGGTGTTCGGTACGACTGGGACGATTTACCCCATCCCCATAGAACAGATGGTGTGCATATTCTTTCATCGGTCGATCGAGACTGCACGCATAGGAGTTGGGATCACCCAGTTGGATATAATCTATATTGGTACTAAGATACTGACGACTGGCGAGGATTTGACGAATTTCTTCCTGATTCCCTTCCTCGGCACAGTAGCGACAACCTTCCAGCAGTGCTTTGACTAAAGCGACATGGGTATTAGGGTATTTATTGGCCCAATCTTCCCGGACTCCCAGGGCCTTACCCGGGTGGCCCTGCCAGATTTCTAAGTCGGTGGCGACGGTGTAACCGATACCCTCCATGGCGGACCTGAGATTCCAAGGTTCACCGACACAGTAACCGTCAATACTACCGGTTTTCAGGTCGGCTACCATTTGGGCCGGGGGAATAGTTTCGAGGTGAACGTCTTTATCGGGGTCAATTCCCGCTGCCGCTAACCAGTAACGCAGGAGCAAATTGTGCATCGAGGAGGGATGAACAATGCCAAAAATATGGCGCTGCTCCTTCGATTCCAATAGCATCTGTTTTAAAGCGTTACCGTCAATCACTCCCTCGTCATAGAAGCGTTTAGCGAGGGTGACACCGTTACCGTTACGAGTCATAGTCAGGGCGCTGACAATCGGCAAAGGTTGATCTTGATAACCACCAACAGTTAACCAGGTGGGCATTCCTGAAGGCATTTGCGCCCCGTCGAGAAATCCCCCCGCGATCCCGTCCACAACGCCTCGCCAACTGGTTTCCCGGACTAAATTCACCTCATCTAGACCATGTTTAGTAAAGAATCCCTTTTCTTTGGCCACTGCTAGGGGCGCGCAAGCGGTGAGGGGAACAAAACCGATTTCTAGATTGACTTTTTCTAAACCGTGACGGGCAATTACTTCGACTTTGCGAGCGCGTAGTTTTTTGATCCGTTTTTGTTGGTTGAGGAAATAGATAATTTCACTCCGGAGACTGTAGTAACTGGGGTGTTCCACCACTTCCATGCGTTTGCGGGGACGGGGGATATCTACTTCCAAAATACCGCCAATTTTTGAGCCGGGGCCATTGGTGAGCATGACGATGCGATCGGATAATAGCACCGCTTCATCCACATCGTGCGTCACCATTACCGAGGTCATTTGGTATTCTTCGCACAGCTGCATTAACTGTTCCTGTAGATTACCTCTAGTCAGGGCATCTAACGCGCCAAAGGGTTCGTCTAAAAGCAGGACTTTCGGACGAATGGCTAGGGCGCGAGCGATCGCTACCCGTTGTTTCATCCCCCCCGATAATTCGTTGGGACGTTTATCCACTGCATGACGAAGATTGACCAGATCGATATATTTTTCGACTTCAGCTTTTCTTTCGTCTTCTGATAGTTGGGCGAGAACTTGATCGACGGCCAGAGTAATATTTTCTTTGACAGTTAACCAGGGCAAAAGGGAATAGTTTTGGAAGACTACCATGCGATCTGGCCCTGGTTTTTTAATGCTTTGACCTTGCAAAGTCACCACTCCTTCCGTGGGCAAATCTAAACCAGCGATCATGTTTAAGAGGGTGGATTTTCCGCAACCAGAGTGACCGATGAGGGAGATAAATTCTCCTTTTTTGATCTGTAAATCGATACCTTTCAAGGCCACATATTCACCGCCACCACTGAGGGGGAATACTTTATCAATGTTATCGACAGCAACAAACAAACTCATAGTTTTTTTCTCCTTAAGTTAGCTCAAGTTTCAGTTGGTTGAAGATGGGGAAAATTTCCCCATAAATTACCTATTGACGAACGATTTGATTTTGTAACCAAGCCATAAAGCGATCGAGTAATAAACCCACACCACCGATATAAAATAGCGCGAGAATAATATCGCTGATGTAGTTATTTTGGTAGGCATCCCAGATAAAGAAACCGATACCGACGATACCCGACATAACAATTTCTGCCGCAATAATCGCTAACCAAGCTAAACCGATCGCAATTCTCAAACCAGTGAAGATGTAGGGAAGAGCCGAGGGAATTAATATCTTGAAAAAGAATTTTTTGCTGGACAATTGCAAGACTTGTTTAACGTTGATATAGTCTTGGGGAATTTGTTGGACACCGACGGTGGTATTAATCAAAATCGGCCAAACTGCGGTAATAAAGATCACGAATAAAGCAGCCGGTTGATTTTGTTGTAAAGCGGCCAAAGATAGGGGAACCCAAGCAAGAGGAGGAACTGTTCTTAGGAATTGAAAAAGGGGATCGAGGGCCTTATTTAAGAAGGGATTAACCCCAACCATAATTCCAACTCCAATACCCACCACTGCGGCAAAAGAATAACCGATTAATACCCGTTTTAGACTTTCGAGAGTTTGCCAGAATAGTCCCTTATCAATACCTCCACGGTCAAAGAAAGGATACATTAAATAGGTGCGGGTACGCTCATTAGTAATAATATCCGATGGCGGCGGTAATTTAATCAATCCCACCATAGACATTAACTGCCATAAAATCAGGAAAAATAAAATACCCACAATCGGAGGAAGGATATCCCCAGAATGCTTTTTCCAGAATTTACTAAAGTTGAAACCACCGTTACTTTTTCTGCTGACGCTAGTTGCCATTTTGCCGTTTTCCTTTGTTGAAGATAAAGTTACTTGATTGGAAAGAGAAGAAAACATTTTTGGGATTGATAGACTAGATATTTTATGCCCCTAGCCTATCGGGAAAAACTCGCTATTTTTTAATCGCCAAACTATCGAGATAAGCTTGGGGATTAGCAGGGTCAAAAGTTTTGCCATCAAAGAATTTCTCCACACCACGGGAGGTACTGGTGGGAATATCGGCCGCAGGAACTCCTAATTCTGTGGCTGCCGCTTTCCAAATATCCTCGCGGTTAACTTTGTCGATTAATGTTGAGGCAGTGGTTAAAGTTTCTTTCGGCAAGAAACCCCAACGAACACTTTCGGTTAAAAACCAGAGATCATGACTCTTATAGGGATAGGAAACGCTACCGGCGGGATCTTTCCAGTAGAAAACCCCTTTATTTTTGTCGGTGATTTCCGGTTTACCGTCACCCATTTTCTGCATTCCTTTGAGGGGACCGGCGATAATTTCTTCTTTGAGGTTGAAATAAGCCGGTTTAGCGAGAATTGCCGCCGCTTCTGCCCGATTTGCCTCTTGATCGAGCCATTGCTGCGCTTCCATAACTCCTTTTAATAGTGCCTTAGTAGCTTTCGGGTTTTTATCCACCCAATCGGCGCGGATGGCGAGGTATTCTTCCGGGTGATAGGGCCAGATTTCTGCGGTTAAAGCTGACATAAAACCGATCTGATCAGCCACAATTCGCGCCGGCCAAGGATCGCCGGTACTAAACGCATCCATAGTTCCCGTTTTCATGTTGGCCACGGTTTGGGCTGCGGGTACGGCAATTAGGTTAATATCCGTATCGGGGTTAATCCCACCGGCGGCTAACCAGTAACGAATCCAGAAGTCTTGATTAGCTTTCGGGAAAGTATAGGCAGCTTTGAAGGGAGTTCCCGTCGTTTTCATGCCGAGGATGTAATCTTTGGCGGGTTTCAGGTCTAAACCGATATTTTTGCCCTCGTGTTTACCTGCGATCGCAATTCCGTTACCCTGGGTGTTTAACTGCGCTAACACATACATGGGGACTTTAACGTTATTTTTGGTGATTAGTCCCTCGGAAATCAGGTAAGGCATGGGCATTTGCCACTGTCCTCCGTCAATTCCGCCCGCATCTGCCCCAATTTCGACGTTATCTCTAGCGGCGCCCCAGTTAGCTTGTTTGGAGACTTCCACATCGGGCATCCCGTGTTTAGCGAAAAAGCCTTTTTCCTTGGCAATAATTAAAGGTGCGGCCTCAACAATAGGAATATAACCTAATTTAATTTTGGTGGTTTCGGGGGCCTCTCCGGGAGCTACCGCCACAGGAGAAGCAACCGGGGAAGCGGGTGCGGTGCTGCTGGTTCCACCCGTACTGTCGGGGGGATTACCCACACAACCTTTGAGGACAACAGCCCCTGCTGCTGAAACTGCCGCCGTGGTTAAAAATTTCCGTCTCGAAAAATTTGACATAGAGTCCTCCTACCTGCTTGCTAGAGCAAATATGTGTGCTGAATTATGGGTAAAGGAATCCCTCGCTAAACTTTCCTTCTAGCCTGTGCTATAGAAATTTAGCTATGGAATATTGAATCTCGATTGAACTTACTAAATAAGTCTAGCGGAATTTGGAAAAAATAATTAATCTGAGCGAGAATTTTATGTACAAAAATTTAATTCGATTGATAAGGATTAATTAAGACCATTGATATATCTAGCTTCTAGCCACTTAAAAAGGTTTCCGTAGGGCGCTGGAGCAGGGGTGATGGGGTGATGGAAGTGGGAAAGTGGGGAATTGGGGAAGTGGGGAGGTGGGGAAGTGGGGAAGTGGGGAGGTGGGGAATTGGGGAATTGGGGAAGTGGGGAATTGGGGAATTGGGGAATTGGGGAAGTGGGGAATTGGGGAAGTGGGGAATTGGGGAGTGGGGAAGTGGGGAATTGGGGAATTGGGGAGTGGGGAGGTGGGAGAAACAATAAAATGAGCCAAGGGTGAGTTTTAGGAATGCGGCTCCTTCTGGCTTGGTAGAATGGACAATATGCTTTCACCCCAAAGTAATGACCAGATCTAAAAAGCCGAAATCACCGAACTCCTCTGATTCGCCTACCTCTCCTTCCTTGGCTCTGTCTTCCCTACATTTTCGTCTGCAAGCTTTAGAGGAGGAGCATCAGTGGCTCCTCAAGCAGATTGGCAGAAAACGCAACGAACTGAAGAAATTCCTCGACCAGATGCGTTCCCTGGCGACGGAGATTTTTCAGAGAGGACAACCTCTCTATGAAAAACTTACCGACCTCGACCGCGAAATACACGCCCTTTTTGACGAAATCCTCACTGCTAGAAAATTGGGGCAGCAGACAAAAAAAAGGATTCTCGGAATTTACGAGACACTTCAGTTAACGGGGGTGATTAGCCCGAAATTTGACGATGGAGACGAAGAACTAGACGAACTTTTCGGAGACGAAGAACCAGAAGGAGCATCAGAGCAATCCGCGCAGGATTTCTTCTCTGGGGGAGACTCCTATAACCGTCACGATGATGGAACAGAGCTATCACCTGAAAGCTCGCCTAAATCTCCTGAATCTAGACAAATACGCCGCACTTTCCTGAGAATGGCCGAGATTTTTCACCCCGACAAGGTTACGGATCCCGAAACTCGGATGCGTCACAACGAGATTATGAAGGAAGTCAACCGCGCCTATAAAGAGGGAGATATTGCCAAACTGCTCGAAATCGAACGACAGTATCAAATGGGGGACACTTTCGAGGTTGAAGGCTCATCGGAAAGCGACCTCAAACGACAGTGCGAGAGGGTTGAAACCAATAACGAACTACTCAAAAAGCAATACGAGAACCTGAAAAGAGAACTGCGCTCGGTGCGAAATACCCCAGAAGGCGAGATGGTGAGGGCCAGTCGCGCTTGTGAGAAGGATGGCATCGACCCGATTGAGCAAATGCTAGAGGAGATGAAATTACAAGTTCAATCCACCGAAAAAATCTATAATTTTGTCCGTGACTTCCGCGATAAAAAGATAACGGTTAAAGAGTTTCTGCGCGGACCGGTCAGGATGGGCCGCAGCCCGGAAGAGATGGAAGACATTCTTGATCAACTTCTGCAGCAACTTCGCGGAATCAGCCGTTGAAGAGAGAAAGCCAGTATTTAGGGTATGCTGAATAAATGTGAAATATAGACGAGGTAAGGGTTTTAGGGTTCTGTTTTGCTCTCACAGGTGCAAGATTTTGAGAGAATCGTCGTTCAAAACCTTGCGTCTTCATCGGCCCGTGTCCTGTAGGGGCGAAGCATTCGGGCAATAACCTATCGGTGAAACCGTAGATTTTCTATCCGAATGCTTCGCCCGTACTTTTTGCCGCAGACCCTATTTAGGGTCTGCTGAAAAAGTTTTTCCTGGGGGCTGAGTGTGGGGTTTTACCTAATTTTTAAATCCGTTGAGTAACCCACAGAAAACGGGTTTCTCGGAGAAACCCGTTTTCTACTCATACAAAAGGCAAAAGGGGGAATAAATAATCAGTTTTTAATAACCAGATTTAGTATGATTTTTGATCTGCCCTAGAGTGTTGCTATCACCTTTGACAAAATCACTAATCGTACAAGTATCGAGTAAAACCAGCACTAAATCACCTCATCTTCTCTAGGTGGGGAAAGTTCCTCTCTATAAGCTTCAAAAACAATACTATCACTTACCCCTTGAAAATTAAGGATAGTTGACGACCATTGCGACTGTTCTTTTGTGGTAATTAAAAGCTGTATTGCTTCTCGGATCAAAGCATTCTGGGATTTGCCTGTAGAGCGAGATAAAGCCTGTAGTTGCTGACTTAATTCATCTTCCAGATAAAGGTTGAAGTTCATAACTTAAATTAAGCAAGTATCAATTAACTTTATTATAACAGGATAAATTCTTTCTTTTCTGGGCTGAGATATTTATCAGCATTTACTATGCTAATAGCAAACTGATCAGCTTTTTGAGCAACTTTACTGCCCATAATATAACACCACCTTCCCAACTGATAACCGATAACTCTTGAGTAACCCACAGAAAACGGGTTTCTCCGAGAAACCCGTTTTCTACTTATGCGAACGACAAAAGACAGAAAATGCTCTGACCATATTTGCTGGCTGGCGTGGGTTGAACAGTGAAGCTTCTGCCTCGGTTTCTGGGTCGATCGAAAGAGGGGCGGAACTGAGGAGTTCGGGATAGTGACAGTATTCACACCGGAACCTAGCGCGTTGTCGAACAATATGGTAGAGCGATTTAGGAATGACCATTTACTCTGGCGGCAATGACAGCGTTGATGTAGCTGAAAATTTGGTCGAGTTCGCCAATCGCTTCTAGCTCAAGGACTTCCTCCGGGGTGAGATCATCAGCTTTTTTTTTGTCAAGAAGCGTCTGCATCCGATCGCCCAGTTCATCTGTAAATTTGAATAGGGTGAGATTATTAATCTGTTGCACCCGCAATCCTTTGGGAATCAGGCTAGAGGGTTTGACAAGAGCGCTCATGGTTGTAGCTGAACGTGAAGATTCTTCGATCGTAGCAAATAGAAAAAAATCAAGCCACTACATTGGCACCCCTGAGATAATCTTCTAGTTGGCGATCGTTATCGTGACTGAGATTGCCTAGAGGTAAAGTTTCGACGCTAAAAGCTCTCACCTCACTAACTTCTAATGTATCTTTGATCTGAAAATTCCCCGCAACCGTCACTTCAATTAAAACTGAAATGGAGTGAATGCGTGGATCACGCTCAAAAGAGGAATAAACCCCGACTAAACGCCCTAAACTGATTAAATTTAATCCCGTTTCCTCTTTTAATTCCCTTTGGGCAGTATTAAAAATATCTTCCCCCCAATCGATCATTCCCCCCGGTAGGGCCCATTTGCCGGTGTCTCTGCGTCGGATTAAAACAATTGTACCATCAGCAAGCAGCGGAATCATTGTCACCCCAGTTACAGGATGACGAAAGATAATTCCCATCACACTTTTAATAAAATGCCAAATACGATCCATAGGAATTAGGAGATAGGGAGATGGGGGGATAGGGAGATAGGGAGATGGGGAGATGGGGAGATAGGGAGATGGGGGGATAGGGAGATAGGGAAATTTTAACTAATACCCCAAAACCCCAAAACCCCTAACAATATCAATCATGATCGAGAATGGCTTTAGCTTGAATTAAAGCCGATCGCACTTGTTCAAAACCTGTGCCACCATAGCTATTACGGGCCGCCACCACCTGACGAGGAGCGATCGCGTCATAGATATCGGCCTGAAAAGCTGGATGTAATTCTTGCCATTCCGTCAGGGTTAAATCTTTCAATAACTTACCGGCTGCCAAACTGCTTTTAACCACTTTCCCGACTAAATTATAAGCTTCTCGGAAGGGAATCCCCTTACTGGCTAAATAATCCGCCACATCCGTCGCATTAGAAAAATCTTCCGCCACCGCGTTAGCTAATCGGTCGGTTTTAAATTGAATCCCGGTAGCTAAAAGTACCGTCATCGCTTGCAAACAAATCCGCACGGTTTTAACGCCATCAAATAACGCCTCCTTGTCCTCCTGCAAGTCTTTGTTATAGGCTAGGGGTAAACCCTTCATTAAGGTCAATAACGCCTGTAAATGCCCAAAAACCCGCCCTGTTTTGCCGCGCACCAATTCGGGAACGTCGGGATTTTTTTTCTGGGGCATAATGCTAGATCCCGTGGCACAACTATCGGTGAGAGTGATAAAACTAAATTCTTGGGAAGACCAGAGAATCATTTCTTCGCTCAAACGGCTCAGGTGGACCATAATCAGACTAGCGGCCGTCATAAATTCAATAGCAAAATCTCGATCGCTAACTCCATCGAGACTATTGTTATACACCTGCTCAAAATCGAGTAAATTGGCGCTGTAATGACGATCAATAGGAAAAGTCGTCCCCGCTAAAGCACCACATCCTAGGGGCGAAATATTAGTCCTGGCGCGAATTTGCCCTAATCTTTGGTGATCCCGTTCGGCCATTTGAAAATAAGCGAGGAGATGATGGGCTAAACTAATCGGTTGAGCGCGCTGTAGGTGGGTGTAACCGGGGATCAGGGTTTCCAGATGGTTTTCAGCGTGATTGACTAAAGCTTGCTGAAAATTGCGAATTTCTTGCCTAATATCATCGATTTGTTGTCTAAGATACAGACGAATATCCGTTCCTACCTGATCGTTTCGCGAACGGGCCGTGTGCAGTTTTTTGCCCACATCTCCCACAATCTCGGTTAAACGACGTTCCACGGCAAAATGCACGTCCTCTTGATCGATGCCGGGGTTAAAGTTGCCGGTGCGGTATTCTTGACGAATTTGTTCCAATCCAGAGACGAGACTATCTGCTTCTTCGGGGCTGATAATACCCGTATAAGCGAGCATTTTAGCGTGAGCGATCGATCCGGTGAGATCATACTCGATTAATTCGATATCAAAGCCAATACTGGCGTTAAATTCTACGATCGTAGGATGGAGACTACCTTCAAAGCGATCGCTCCAAGTTTTCTTTGCTGTCACTGTTTTCGTTAGATGATTGTGTATAAAGTTAACCAAAATATGCTGGACAATTTTGGGGAATAATCCAGTGCTGATAGCATTACCGCTTCAGGTTAGAAAAATCTCCAACCCTACAAACATAAGAATAGCAAGAATTGCTCGCTCTGGCTGAAGGCTGATAGGCGAAAAGCTAATAAGAAGTAAAACCTCGAAAAATATAACCGACAATCAAACCGATTAATAGGGCCCATGCTTGCCCGGTTTTGACGAAATTTGAGAAGGCTTTCTGGACATTGCCGATGATATCCACGTCTTGATCCGAGATAGTCATCAAGACATTGGTAAGGGGGGAAAAGTCGATCGAAACGGATAGATGATGGAAGATGTCGATCACGATAGCATTCCTCAAAAACGAAAATCTACAAAACAAGTTAACATAAAAACGACTAAATCAAAACCACTTTTGTCTCCCTAGGGGTGAGTTGGAGGGGAGGTCACTTTCAAGATGATTGAGATTGCTGGTAATAGGATAATAATAAATTGCCCGCTTTTTCTAAATCTTGCCCAAAGGCGATAATTCCTTCTTCATGACCACTCATCACTAAAATTTGTTGCTCCTCTAGACGCTCTTCTTGACATAAACGGATAATTTCTGCGGCCATTTCTGGGGTTCCATAGGCGATATTTTCTTGGGTGGTCGGCACTCGATACATCAAATTTTGCCACAGGGGGCGATGATGAATATGAATCACCCCATTAATCTGGGGATTCGCTTCATAAATCGCTGCATGGGTGAGAGTTTCTGAAGAAGCGGCGATTGTTCCCCGACAAGTGACCCGATTTTCTTCCCAATCGTAGTCTATAACTGTGGTGTAATGGGATTCATTTAATACTGGAATTCCCCCGGTGTTAGTGCCAGAAATAATAATTTCTTTGTCTATTTTCCCTCGTTGACTCACATTCCCAAAACCGATTCCGTTATCGTATTGACCGATTAATCCCAGTCGATAGAGGCGATTGCGCCAATAATTTAATTCTGCAATCTCTGAGCTTATTAAGGGACGGTCAGTAATCCAAGTACAATTGTATTTAATGTAGCCTTCATCAATCATAGATTTTTCTGAAAATATTCGGGATAATTTTGACAAACTTTCTGCACAAATTCCTGGAGAGGATAGGAAATATTGGCGATATAATTATCTTTAATTACTTGGGAGAATAGGGGTAAAACTTCCGTATCTAAGGCAGGGTTAAATAACTCGATCGGTAGGATTAAATCGGAACCTTCCCGCACATCAATGGTCTCAAAATTATCGGCTACAATTAACCAAAGAGGACGCACCCAAAGAGCCGAACGACTTTCGATCACTTGAATTACTTCTCCGTATAAAGTTCGATTTTTGCAGAATAAACTAACAATTTGATGGGGAGTGAATGTGTTCATAGACAATTCTAGTTTTCCTCGATCAGCTAAGACGCATTTTAATCGCTTATTCTTAGATTAGCCGAATCTTCCCCCAATCTCTTTACTCTTGCCAGAGCCAACAGTAAAGAGTATCTCATCTCCACAAGCAATTTAAATGCGCGGGCAGCTTATCTTTCACTGGTTACTGAAAAAAGCTTGCCACTTGCCGATCCCTTGCCAGATCGGGAAAAAACGGCTCTTCTAGGTTGTGTGTGATAAGTTTAACTTACATTATGATTGATCGATCTTTGTGTCCTTTGTGTCTTTGTGGTTCGTTCCACCCCCTCTCTAGGAGGAATGTATCTTAGAATACATTTTACCCACCAAATCCAAGAGAGCCAAAAAACTCCGTTAGAATACGGAAAGCCGTTTACAAAACGATACAAAATCATGACCGTTGCTTACCCTCGTAAATTCAAGAAGACGATGAGCGCTCGCGACATCATGAAGCGTGTCATTAGCGATCGCGAAATTCATCTTGTCACCCTCAACCGCTACCGCTACAACGAACAACGTAGCTGTAAAGACCTGACCGAACTGATCGAAACCTTAGACGGACAACCGAAAGAACTGATCCAGGACCTTTCCCACCACGTCGCCGATGAGGCCCGCCATGCCTACTGGTTAACCGATTTATTAATCGAATTGGGGGCCGATGTGGGGAAACCGCCGGGGTTGTCCTATATCGATGAATTTGAACGTCTTCTCGATCAAGATCAATTCCAAGGCGAAGAACAAAGGGAAGATGGACTGATTGCGGCCCTAGCGGCAATTAACGTCACGGAAAAACGGGGATGCGAATACTTTGCCGCCCATATTTATGCCCTCAAAGCAGGGGAACAAACCCCGGAAAATCTGAAAATTCAGGAAACGATCGCCAAAATCTTCCCCGAAGAAGCGGGCCATGTGCGTTGGGGTAATCGTTGGTTAGCCAAAATTGCCCAAAAAAGCCCCGAACATCGGCAAAAAGTCGAAAAAGCCAAGGCCAAATACTCGGCGATCGAACAGGCCGCCTATGAATCGGGTATGGATATCACTCTGGGGGCAGAATTACGCCGCGTCGGTCATTTAATGGAAATCGCCGCCACTATGCCGCTCTGGGAACGTCCTCAATATCTGATGGAACGTTTACCCCAATCCCTTCTCGACCCGAAATTGCAATTATTCCGGGTAGAAGCGGCTCAAAAAGCCTGGAATCGTGATCCACAAATGTTTATGGAACGCTTTTTACCGATGTTTTTTAATGCGGACGGCAATATCGGCAAAAAAGAGAAAGTCAACTAATTTAACCTTGATTTTCAGGGGCAATCATTCAGCGATCGCTGAAGAAATGTTCATCGAGGATCGAGAAAATCGGCTATTGTTTTAAATAGGGGTGAGTTCTCGGCTTTAGGGCCGGAGAAACACCACTTTTTTACTGTTTATTTTGGCTTTTCTCTTTTGGATTATGCGTCTTTTAGCTGCCTTTGATCGCTATCCCGATAGTGTATCTTTAACCCTAGAACCAGTAGCCACCGACTCGCAAAAATTTGATTTATATTTAACTTTACACCTACAAGCTCAAATTCAATCTCTCCTCGGCGGGGAAATTAAATGGGGACTGAAAGGAGGAAAATTAGATTTTGTTTTAGTTAATTGTCACCTAACACCAAATCCTCTTTCTAGTCAAGAGTTATACATAAATCGTATTAATAATTATCAATGGCGGTTATCGTTCAAAAGTCCTCAGTCAATATTTACAGGAGCGATCGAAAGGATTAACCTAGGAACCGTCAGTGTGGAGGAAGAACCTTATCATCTGACGGTGCAATTTTCGCTAACAGCTGCCGATATTTGTATCACGGAAACATCGGGATTATGGAAACATGATCTAAGTCCCAATAAACATAGTATTTTAGAACGAAAGTTAGCATTTTTCCTGATGGAAAATCAATTTGATGCTTTTTTAAGTCGTATTTCTTTGGGTTCATCGCAGGTGGAATTAGATAATGTTCTGGTTGAACCGCAACTGGCAGCATCAGAAAATTTAGAGAAATTGCAGGTACAAATCGAGGGAATTTATGCTGCTGTTAGTGATGATTTTCTGGAATTAGCCCAATTAGCTGAACTCAATCCCCTAAAGGATTTTACTGGGGCAAATCTCCTGGCAGCGGAATTAAGTGGTAGATCTTTAGGTATGGCCAATCTCTATCAAGCTAATCTGCGCGGGGCCAATTTAACCGATGCTGATTTAAGTGAAATTAACGGCAGTCATGCTAGTTTTAAGGGAGCGGATTTAAGCGGAGCCTTATTAGCTAATGCCGATTTAAGTTATGCTGATTTTTACCGTTCTAGTTTGGCTTTAGCTAATTTAATTGGCTCTAATTTAGAAGGAGCTAATTTGGTTGAAGTCAACATCACTCAAGCGAATTTGAGTGGGGCAAAAGTGCAGGGGGCAAAGTTTGCCGATAATGTGGGGATGACCGAGGAATTGCGGGAAAATTTACGCTTGCGCGGAGCTTTCTGCGATTAATCAACTATTCAGCCTCTAAATGACACCAAATACTCTCACCCCTCCCCGAAAATGAAGATTAGAGATTTTCCTCGGTATCTATCCCTAATTCCCGCAGTTTAGCCGCTAATTTCGCCGCTTTTTGCTTTTCTTGCTGTACTTGGTTTTCTGCCTCTAAAACCCGATTTTCTGCCTCTAAAACCCGATTTTCTGCCTGTTGTGCCGCTTCTGCGGGAGTGGGTACTAATTCGCCTTCGGGGGTAAAATAGCGCAATTTATTGGCGAATAAACCCAAATATAAGCCTAATTGTTGACTCCAGAGCCATCCCTGGGAATTGGGGGTAATCGGTTGATATTGACCGCTAATTAGGGTAAATCCTTGAAATTCTAAGCTTTCTGGGTCAAACCAAAAATAATCGGGAGTGCGAAATATATCTTGATAAATTTGTTTTTTCTCCTCTCGGTCAACCTTGGCGGTACTATCGGAGAGAATTTCGATAATTAAATTGGGATATTTGCCCTCTTCTCGCCAAACTACCCAACTTCTGCGGTTAGGATTGGGATTTGTCCCCAAAACGACGAAAAAATCAGGACCACGAAAGAATTCTGACTTTTTCTGGTTGGGACTGTAATAGATAGTTAAATTGCCGGTGGCAAAATAATCTTCTCGCTCGCGCCACCACCATTCTAAACACTGAATTAGTAAAATAATTTGTTGTAGATGTAGGTTACTTTCCAAGGGTGGTTCATCACTCCAAAATTGGCCTTGTGGGAAGATTATCTCAGGGTTGACATGAGACTCGACTAGGGGTAAGCTTTGAGCGATAGTCATGGTTAGTCCAACAGAGATAGGTCAACAACTTATTATAAATCATTGAAGGGATTTTTTGAGCAATTGTAGCAGTAGTAATTGAGGTAGAATATTCCTGTAGGTAAATCGCCATTTTCCCCTTAAACAATACCAGAACGCAGGGCAATTACGGCCGCTTGTACTCGGTCATCCACGGCTAATTTATTCATAATTCCCCGCACATGGGTTTTAATCGTATTTGTACTTAAATAAAGTTGTTCGGCGATTTCAGCGTTACTTTTGCCCTCAACAATTAACTTTAAAACCTCCATTTCTCGCTCTGATAAAAGTGCTAGATTGGGATTAGGTTGCACTGCCGGTGCTTTGAGATTATCCATGACTAAACGGGCAATTTGAGGGTCTAAATAGGTGGCCCCATCCTTAGCCGCTTCAATGGCAGCCAAAAGGCGATCGAGACTCGCTCCCTTGATACAATAGGCATCAGCACCACTGGCCAGAGCTGCGATCACTTCCTGTTGGAGAGTGTGGGAAGTGAGCATAACCACATGAACATTAGCTAAACCCTCCTTAATCTGTTTAGTTGCCGCAATGCCATCAAGACGGGGTAAACCGATGTCCATGACCACTAAATCTGGCCGTAGGGATAGGGCTAATTGTACCCCCGCCAGACCATCACTCGCTTGACCGACAATCTCAAAATCTGGCTGTTCACCGAGCGCTTGTTCTAAACCTAACTGCATTAAAGGATCGTCTTCAACAATTAAAATCCGCATGATCTTTGATTCCTAACGGGAAAATGTACGGTTTTCACCCATCTGCATGAAGCAGAACTACTCCTAGTTTAGGCAATCTGGAGAAAGATTAACAGTGATCAGCGATCAGTGACCAGTGACCAGTGACCAGTGACCAGTGACCAGTGACCAGTGACCAGTGACCAGTGACCAGTGACCAGTGAAAGATACTAAATTTATTGAAAATTGAAAACTTAAACCTAATAACTTAAACCTAATAACTTAAAACTTAAAACTTAAACCTGATAACTGATAACTGATAACTGATAACTGATAACTGATAACTGATAACTGATAACTGATAACTGATAACTGATAACTGATAACTGATAACTG
>NZ_JADBVM010000160.1:0-6324 GCF_020244875.1 Microcystis sp. M44BS1 | reverse complement strand
TCCTCACCTACACAGAAGATAAGTTGTCAAGGTTCAGTTGTTACTGTTCCTTGTCTTCTATACGCTAGGTTGTTATACTAACTTTCAGAAGAACGAATCGCACCTTTGTATTCTAGTACAAACATTTTGACACTGCTCGACTGAGTGTCAGTATGTTAGCACAAAATTCTTTAAGTTGACAATACATAGGGCTTGCTGAATAATGGTAAAACCCTTTTAAAATAAGGCTTTTGACCTGTTAAAATCCGATGTTCATGCTGCGAAAATCGGATTGAGACCCTCAAAAACCTTGCATTATCCTTCTTATAGTACATAAGCTCGTACGAAAAGAGAGGGCAACAAAGCCTGAAACGACCGGCTACTGACGACCGACGACCGACTCCTAACCCCACCAACAAACTTTTTGCCGCAAACCCTAATTAAGGTCGCGCACTGATTCTTTAAGTTAACTCTAAGGAAAAATGCAGGAATATCTTGATAGTGGCTTAAGACTGGGCTGGTTAATTACTCCCATTAGTCAACAGGTAGCAATCTATCGCCAAAATCAGGCTATTGTGTTTTCTGACTGCTATTTTTCAATTTTATTGGTGAGAGTTCCGACCACATCAATACCGAGGGTTTGATGGACACTGGCGAGGAATTGATTGACGATTTCGGGATAGACTTTAATCAGGGTAGCCAGGGATTTACCATCACCATTATCAACGATATTAACTCGATCGAGGTGTAAGCGTTTAGGAATTTTAATCGCCTCCTCCAGGATAGTTTCTAACTGTTGAATCAAGAAAATTGCCTCTGCTTCGCTGCCGGTGTTTTGCCAGACTTCCGCAAACAATTCGTTAACCAAGGCTTCAGCTTTGGCATTTTCTTCAAAAATTGCCGCTTCTCCTCTAGCGCGGAAAGTTTCAGCTTCCTGCTGCGCTTCTGCGGGTAAAACCTTATCTGCTTGGAGACGTAATCTTTCCAATTCTGCTCTGACCTGTTGCAATTTTTCCTCAACTATAGCACGTTTTTCCTTAGCGGCGGCGATAGTTATTTCTTCTTCCGATTTAGCCTGTTGTTCCAGTTTTGCCTTTAACTTTCTCAACTCGTTTTCTTGCTCTAAAATAATAATTTGATCGCGGGTTTTAGCTACGGTTGCCTGTTCCTCACATTCCGCAACTATTTGTTCAGCTTCATTGAGTGCATTTGATTCAGCAATTTCAGCATCACGCATGACTAAAGCGATTCTTTCCCGTCCGAGGGAGTTAAGATAATCCACGTCATCGGCAACATTTTGAATTTTGAGAGTATCAATTTCTAAACCGAGTTTAAACAGGTCTTGACTGACGTTACTGGTAATACTTTCGGCAAATTGTAAGCGATCTTCGTTCACTTGTTCGGGGGTCATTGTTGCGACTACACCCCGCAAGTTTCCTTCTAAAGTTTCTTTAGCTACGCGAATAATTTCTTCTCGATCTCGATCTAAAAAACGTTCGATCGCATTGCCGACTATTTCAGGTTTAGAACTAACTTTTACGTTAGCAATGGCCACTATATTCAGGGGAATATTGCCCTTAGAATAGGCATTTTTAATCTCAATTCTGATCGGGGTTGTGGTGACATCCATGCGTTTAACGGTTTCTAAAATTGGAATACGAATCGCCCGACCCCCCGATACCACTCGATACCCCATATCCTGTCTATCTTTTGATTTGCGTTTCATCCCACTCAGTATTACTACTTCATTCGGTTTACAAATACACAAAAAAGAATTGATAAACCAAATCGCACCAATCCCCAGAAATATCAATAAAGCGATGGGAACACTATTCAACAATAAATTGCCAGCACTGTTGTTATTATTGTTGTCGTATTGATTGGGATTGATTTGGATGAGATAGGAATTATTTTGACTATTCATAGTTAGTTACCCTTTGGTTTAGAAGAAATTACAAATCGCCTCTGATATACTTTTCCGCAATGACTAAAACTTTATTGTCCTGGCAATTGAGGATAAATGCTTTATCCCCGACATTAAATTGTTCTTCCCCTTCCGTTATCGCTACTATATCGATCAGACTATCCCCGACATTAACTCGCACTTTCCCCTTGCTATTTTTATCGAAGGGGATTTGAACAACTCCAATTAAACCGATGAGAGAGTGATAATCGACGATACTATTTACCTGTTGGTTGCAGCGTCTCAACTTGACTAAAATTAGGAGTAGAATGGCCAAACCAATACCTACCCCTAAAGAAATTACAACAATTGTGAGCAGTTGAGCATTCATAAGTTTAGTTATTTACCGTTATAGTTGCCCCCAATCTAATTACCGTTAACTAATTCGAGACTTCGGCCATTTCAATCACGCGATCAGCATTATCTTTGACCAAAAAATTTAAAGGTTTATTGCGACGAACTTTATACTTTAAGCGTCGTGATTCCACCCGCATCAGAATTTGTTCTAAACAATCGTGATCAAAACAAACGTGACGATGACGATCCTTATAACCCGCGGTTGCCCCAGCAACGATGTGCAGTTGGGTATTTTTCTTTAACTGATACCATAAACCCTGGGGTTGATCTCCCAAAGAAGGGTTGGCAGTAGTCACAGCCGGATTACTAGACATATAAAATGGGTCAATCATATTATTGCCCATCGTCTGCTCATAATTGTAATAGTAATGGAGGGGGACATCGGCCGTGGGTAAATTTAAAAGTCCTTCATAAAATTGTCGGGCTGTCTCCAAATCTGTCACCATGATTGTATGAACTTTTGGGGCGCTAGTTAGAAACATCCACATGGCTAAAGCATAAGCGGCCAGAAGCATAACCATAATCCCCTGGGTGGACAGGAGAGTATCAAGGGGTAGGAAAGCGCCGAAGAAAAGATGATTTATCAACACTGATGTGATCCTATTGCCTAAGAATTTCTATCATTCCCTAATTATAATCACGACGCTGAAACTTAAGTGAACAGGGTGAGGAGTGACCAAGTTCTGTACATTTGTATTAAAATGCTCCCTACCCAGTTTAAATGCAGTACAAGTGACCTCAAATTCTCCTATGGGATGAATAAGTAGCTGGTTATAATTAAATTAAAAATGGATTTTAGGTTCGATCCCCCCTTAGTACTAGGGTTGATTCATAGTAGGGTTGATTCATGAATCAACCCTACCCTATAGTCCCCCCTTGATAAGGGTGGTGTCTGATAATTTTTAACGCCTACCTACTTAAATGATGAGATGATGACATTACGGACGGAAATATGAGGAATTAGCGGAGATGAAAGCGTATATTGGAAATAGAGCCATCCCTAGAAAAGTGAGCTACTGTTATGAACTCTTTTGCGCTTCCCGTCTTTCTGCAATCAGGTTTAACCCTACTGGCATTTTTAGTGCTGGTTATCCTCATGGCCTAAATCTTAATCCGTCTGTCTAGATTTTCATAGACAGTTAACAGCTGTTCAGCGATCGCTGACCAACTATATTGATTTAAGACTAAATCCTTGGCATTTTTCCCCCTTTGTTGGCGAATTTCAGGATTAGTGATAGCCGTTGCCAAAGTATTAGTTAAATCCTCAAGCTGACAAGCTGTCACCCATCCCGCAGCCGCTGCCGTCACCGCAGGATGCAGATCCACCCGGTCTGAGATCACCACAGGAATTCCAGCAGCCATAGCTTCGGCAACCGCAATGCCAAAATTTTCATAGTAGGAAGGTAAAACAAATAAATCGGCCCTAGCGAGGAGGCTATTTTTGACTTCTCCGGTGACAAATCCGGTAATTGTCGTATTTTTGCCCAATATTGACCGCTCGATCTGATTTTTAATCCGATTTTCGTAGTCTCGATCTTGGGGATTGCCTCCTGCTAAGACAAAATGAAAATCTAGGCCTTTTTCTAACAACCTTTCTAAACTAGGCAGCAATAAATCTAGACCTTTTTTCGGGTCAAGACGGGACATATAGAGGATGATCGGTTTATTTTGGGGAAGATTAAAACCCGTTACTGGTAAAGCTTGTGGGTTAAAAAAATCTACCCCTAGGGGGATGACAATATCCTTAGTTTTTATATTAAATCTTTCAGCGATTTGACACTCCTGCTGACTGGTAAAATGAACTGCCGCCGCCGCCGCTAAATTGGGTTTTTCCAGAAAATTGGCATATATTTGTTTAAGTTGCCGTTTTTTTTGCAAATCTGCCGGATCGAGAGTACCTAGAGGACGGAGAATATAGGGCAGTTGACGGTAACGAGCGATCGAAGCTGATATACTGCTTACTGGGGAGAATAAGGCATGAATATGGGCGATATCGTAATCTTTTGCCCTATTTGCCAACCAAGTAAACAGATCAAGGGAAAATTTATAGCGTCGAAAGGGAGAACAGCGAAAATAATAGATTTGATAGCCATTTTGACTAACAGGGACTCCTAAAGGCACCTCTAGGGGTGCTTGTCCCGTGTCACCATTGGAATCGGTGGTAATAATGGTCACATCTTGGCCTAGTTGCGCCAAGGCCGCTGACAAACCGAGTACCATTTGACTGGGGCCACCATAAACAAGGGAAATCGAAGGAACAATCTGAAGAATTTTCATCGAAAAATTGGGTCAGAAACCCCGCCGTTCTAGGTTGGCTTTACCGTTAAATACTAGCGCATTGACACGATATATGCTAGAACGTGACACTTAGAGCGACTCTAAGACCAGAACAGAGTCAATTGGATTTGGTGGCTAAAATGTATTCTAAGATACATTCCTCCTGGCGAGGGGGTGGAACGAACCACAAAGACACAAAGGACACAAAGATTGATCAATCCTATGTAAGTTAAACTTATCACACAGAACCTAGAAGAGCCTGATAACTGATAACTGATAACTGTTAACCATTCATTGATAAATATTTAGCCACCGATTGCACATCTTTATCACCCCGTCCAGAGAAATTAATCACAATGCGAGAACTACCGGTTACTTGCGGGCAAAGAGTTTCTAAATAGGCTAAAGCGTGGGCAGTTTCTAGGGCCGGAATAATCCCTTCTAAACGGGAAACTCGTTGAAAAGCTTCTAGTGCTTCCTTGTCGGTGACACTGTAATATTCGGCGCGACCACTATCTTTTAAAAAGCTATGTTCTGGGCCGACTCCGGGATAATCTAAACCGGCACTAATGGAGTGGGCCTCGATAACTTGACCTTCGTTATCTTGTAATAAATAACTCATGGCCCCATGTAGAACCCCCGGTTGACCTTGGGTAAGGGTGGCGGCGTGTTTTCCAGAAGCGATACTTTCTCCGGCGGCCTCAACACCAATTAAACGCACGGCAGTTTCTTTAACAAACTCATGAAATAAACCCATAGCATTAGAACCACCCCCCACACAAGCGAGGAGAATATCCGGTAAACCGCCCCATTTTTCCAGACTTTGCTGACGGGTTTCTTGACCAATAACCGCGTGAAAATCGCGCACCATCATCGGATAGGGATGGGGACCGGCCACAGAACCAAGGATGTAGTGAGTGGTTTCCACATTAGTTACCCAGTCGCGAATCGCTTCCGAGGTGGCATCTTTCAGGGTTCCCGTCCCGGCGGCCACGGGTTGCACCGTTGCGCCAAGCAGTCTCATGCGGAAAACATTGAGTTCCTGGCGTTCCATGTCGTGAATTCCCATATAAATCACGCATTCTAGACCAAAACGAGCGCAAACCGTAGCGGTGGCCACGCCGTGCTGTCCTGCCCCGGTTTCGGCGATAATTCGCTTTTTACCCATGCGTTTGGCTAATAAAACCTGACCGAGGGCGTTATTAATCTTGTGGGCCCCAGTATGGTTTAAATCTTCCCGTTTTAGGTAAATTTGCGCCCCAGTACCGTCGGCTTTTGCATAATGGGCGGTGAGACGTTCGGCAAAATATAAGGGACTAGGTCTGCCGACGTAATCCTTGAGCAGTTGATTTAATTCTTCTTGAAAATCGGGGTCGTCTTTATACTGATTATAGGCCGTTTCTAGTTCACTTAAGGCTGGCATCAGGGTTTCTGGGACGTATTTGCCCCCGTAGCGTCCAAAACGCCCAAAAGCATCGGGATACTGGCTTGCTGTGCTGGCTGAGGCGGTATAAATCGGCGTGATAGTCATGTAAATCTTAGATGAGAGACTATGTCCATTATAAATCTAAGGGTTTAGTCTCTGGGTTAACCTGAGTTCTAGGGCAATCATCGGAAATTTTGGGTCTGAAACCCCGCCGTTCTAGGTTGGCTTTACGTTAGAATTAAAAGGCCAGTCTCGAAAACCAAGTGGACGGCGCAGCACCTTGAAAACTCGGCTTAGGGGGTTCCGACCAGAAAAGCTTGGC
>NZ_JADBVM010000016.1:0-3266 GCF_020244875.1 Microcystis sp. M44BS1 | reverse complement strand
GGAGAAACAGTAGAAATAATTAATGATTCTGGCTTTGAGCCTAAGTTATGGTAAAAGAATGATGCTCCCATCATAATTTTTTTCCCCCCTTCCCGTTTTCTTAATACTTTCTTTAAGGATTGGCTGAAAGCATTGCCCTGAAAGGCTTGGAAAAATAGGAGTTCGGGCGATCAGTTGAAGTGGCGATCGCTCAAAGGGATAAATTACTATGTTATACTGGGAAAAAACGAAATAATCAATCAAAGAAAGCTATGATCCAAGAATATCTTAATAAAGCGATGGAAACAGCCCATTATGAACTTTTAGAGGATAATGAGGGATTTTATGGCAACATTCCCAATGCTCCGGGAGTTTGGGCAACCGGAGAAACCCTAGAAGCTTGTCGTCGGGAACTCTTAGAAGTCTTAGAAGAATGGATATTATTGGCAATTAAATTAGGTCATCAATTGCCAGAATTTGACGGTTTATCTTTAAAAATAGATTTAGTCGCCTAACATTTATCTAAGTTGAATCATGCCTTATTTTGGTGCAACTTCTCGTTCTAATTTAATTTCAGCTTTGCATAAAGCAGGATTTCAAGGTCCCTACACAGGGAAAAGACACCAATTTATGGAAAAAAATGGCTTAAGAGTCCGTCTTCCCAATCCTCATCAGTCAGATATTAGTATTAATTTACTCAGTAGAATTCTAAAACAAGCTCAAATTTCTAAAGATGAATGGGAGAAATTGTAACTAGAACTTATGCCATTCCCCTAGATGGGGGTGAAATAATGGGTATCATACATAATAAGAGACGATCTTCATGAAACAGGTCATAGAAAATGCCTACCATAAAAATTCAAGCCCAACTATCTAAAGAAGACTTACTAGAAGCCGTCGAACAGTTAAGCTTATCTGAATTAGAAGGTTTTTTTCAAGATATAATTGCGCTAAAAGCGAAACATCATGCCCCTAGTTTATCAAAAGATGAAACCGAATTATTATTAAAAATTAATCAAGGTCTTTCTCAAGATAATCAAGGCCGTTATCAACTTTTAATCAACAAGAGAAATGAAGAAAATTTAACAGAGCAAGAGTACCAAGAATTACTCAAATTGAGCGATCAAATGGAAATTCACCAAACACAACGTCTAGAATATCTAGCCCAATTAGCCCAATTACGTCAAATATCCCTAACGGATTTAATGACACAACTTAGCATCAAACCCATCGTTAATGACTGAAAATAAACTGACAACTCGACTCAAAGAAGTGGTTAAAGCGAGGGCAGATAATTGTTGTGAATATTGCTATTCTCAAGAAAAGTTTGCCACTCAAGGCTTCTCTGTCGAACATATTTATCCTCTGAGTAAAGGAGGTCACACTCATTTAGATAACTTAGCTTTAGCGTGCCAAGTATGCAACAATCATAAATATAATAAAACAGAAGGAACAGATCCCGTTAGTGGGGAAATAGTCTCTCTTTATAATCCCAGACAACAAAATTGGTCAGATCATTTTGCTTGGAGTAATGATTATACTTTGATTATTGGATTAACTTCTATCGGCAGAGTAACAGTAAAAATTTTGCGTTTGAACCGAAAAGGATTAGTTAATCTGCGTCAAATATTATACGCGATGGGAGAACATCCTCCTATTTTAAAAATGATATTTTCTTGATACTTTTTTAAGGATTGGCTGAAAGCATTACCCTGACAGGCTTAGAGAAATAGAGATTCGGGCGATTCGGTTGAAGGGGCGACTTGGTAAAATTGCAAGCATAGAGTACATCTACACCCCTGTATGTAGCCACACACCTGCTCAAATCCCTTCTTGCGCTCAAATAGGCTTCGATACTTAGATTCGATACTTAGAGAGGAATTGGTTCACTATTGGCAATATTATCGATAAGAGCAGCATTATGCCCACTCTTTCTCGCTTTTCCTCTATTTTACACCCTTATTCCCTTTTTGACGAAAATTTGCCAAGTCGTGTATTAGAGATTTACTCAATTTTTGTACCCAGTAAGGGGGCAGAGCATACAGCACAGGTTATGGTCTTTTGTCAACGGGAAAGTCCAGTAAAGAGCGAGTGAAATCTAAAATTTTTTCTTGCTTTTCCTTGGGTAATTTATCAATTAAAGCTGTTAGCTTTTCTGTTAAAGATAACCACGTTTTGCTCTTAGCTTTCCAGGTGATAATAAATTGCTGCATTGGCAGAGGACAAAGGGCTATAGTTTCCCCTCGATCATTACTAAATTCAATTTCGTAACAACCATCATTGTAGTCTTCAACGATTGTCCCTTGTTCTCCCATTCTTAAGTTATATTCAGGCAAGTCAACTAATAATTCAACCAGGTCAAATAATTCGGGTTTAATCATGGTCTTTTTCTTACATATAAAGTTACTAATCTAGCTGTATCACTATCAGGCTCAACAATCCATACAGTCCTCGCTATTTCTTTTTGTCCTGGTTCAATTCCTGTAATTTCTAGATCGACTTGATAACGTTGTCCATGGATATCTGTACTTTGATAAACAGCTTTTGCTTCAAGAGCTTTGTCGGCAATTTGTACTAGGAGTGGCTCATAATTATCTTGAGTATATCCTAAGTGGCGTTGAAACATGAGGGCTTTATTTAATCCTTTTGGATTGTCTAAATTAAGAGCATATTGAGTTAATTTCCTAGAATCTATTTTGACTTTGTTGACAATATCTTTTAATTTCATTTATAATCACTACTACCGCTATTAAAGCTTAAAATTCCTTTCCTTGTCATTCAATCGCTGCCATTTTTCATCTGCTCTTAAATCGGGGTTAAGCTGTTGACTATCTAAATTACTCGTTAAGATTGCAGGGGAGCGCCAGAGTTGGGAGCAGGGAGAAGCAGTTTGAGCATTTGTACTAAAATTTCCCCTACGCAGTTTAAATTCAGTATAGCTTATAAGGTTTCAAGGATTGTCTTTGTCAATAAGGCTCCCTTGTTGCGGTGAATATTACGAGAGATATTGGGCTCTTCGTTACTTGGTATGATTCGATCAGGAGGTATAAATCGACTAAATCCTTATCTGGCAAGAGACTTAATTGATTAGCTCGTTCTAGATTGACAACAATTGGCAAAAATCGAAGCAATGTCTTTCTATATAACTGGACTTCCCCGTTGACAAAAAGCCATAACCTGTGCTGTAGAAGGGATTAAAAGAATTTCCGCCGCCTCGTTACTGGGTACAAATCAGGGAAACTCCCAATAAATCTAACGCATGATTGTTGCAGTTGAGTCGGTCGAGT
>NZ_JADBVM010000159.1:0-3466 GCF_020244875.1 Microcystis sp. M44BS1 | reverse complement strand
CGAGGGAATCAACAATAAACTTAAACTAATAAAACGGAGAGGCTATGGCTTTAGAAACTTTCGTAATTTTTGGGTTAGAAGTATGTTATCTTGGCATCTTGTCTGTTGATTTAGCATAAAGAGTAACGAAGAGCCCAAATTGATTTAAATTCGTCATAGAAGAAAGATCGTAATTAATGACTTCGGCAACTCAATTTGAATTTCCACCGGCTAAGGCTAACTATCTGTTCAACCATACCACTGAAGCCGGTGTTGGTGGGGATAAACGTAAGTTTTGGCGCCAAGTTATGGGATTTGATCGTCCTGAAGCAATTAGAGAAGCTATATTAGGGGCAGTCTCTCTGGAAATATTACAAAAACAAGACAGAAGCGAGTATGGTGATCGCTATCGTGCTTATGTTAAAATAAGGGATGCTTCGGGTGAATTGCGTCAAATCCGCACCGTTTGGATTGTTTTGAGAGGAGAAGATGTGGCCAGATTTGTCACAGCAGTACCCGATAGTTTAGGAGATTGAAAATGAGTAAGTTTCAATTGTTTGATGGTGTTAGACTAAGGGAAGATATACCTTTAATTGATGGCGGAATAGCTCCTATCGGGACAGTTGGGACAATTGTAGAAATTCTCAAAAATGGGGAAGCTTATCTAGTAGAATTATTTGGAGATTGGGTTAAATATGATGAGCAGGGAAATTTTGTCTGTGCAACTCAGACAGAAAAGGGAGCATTCCTCGAAACAATCGGCGTAGAAATTGTCTATCCTCATCAATTGGTGTTGACTTTTCCTGCCAAGCAAACGATGACCTTGACCTAAATCTATCCCCTTTAAAATGGTCGATTAAGACAAGCAGAAGTAGATTTATCCCTCAATTCAATCTTGACAGAACACTAATTATCCTATCACTGATTATTGTTTACTGATAACTGGTCAAGTCTCCCATTTCCCCGCCCCCTATCCTAGTTATCTGTAGCCTACTTTTACTTTTAATTGGTATAAAATGGCAGCAGTATCTACTCTAGGCTAAGATTAACTCCCTTAGCTAGGATTTGATAGCTGCGATCGCTCTCTTTTCAGTAAGGCACTAGCGAGAAAAATACCCAGTATTGCCAATACAGCCATGGCATAAAAAGCATAAGTGTAAGTACCGAACCAATCGCGAATTCTACCGGTTACTAAAGTTCCGATCAAAGCACCGACACCGTAGGCAGTAAAAACAATACCGTAATTTTGGGCGTAGTGGTCAGGATTAAAGAAGTGGAGAGTGGTAGCGGGAGCTAGGGCTAACCATCCCCCTAAACAGAACCAAAATAGACAAAAAGCCACTAGATAGCTAGTAACCGCCCCTTTTTCGGCCTTGACCATCAACAGGCAACCAATCAAAATGAGTGTATAGGCCCCGATCGCTAGATAATGGGGTTTCCAGCGATCGCTCAACCAACCGAACAAAGGACGACTAATACCATTAAACAAGGCAAATAGAGCAACACTACTAGCGGCTAACCCCGGCTCAATCTGAATAATTTCCTCAGCGACAGGACTAGAAATACCGATAGCACTCAAGCCAATTAAAGCACCAATGGCATAGCAAAGCCATAAGCCATAAAATGAGCGACTTTTCAGCATATTCACTGGATAATTGGCCGGAAAGTCGGATTTTCGATTAGCTAAATTGGCGGGAGGTTGCCAGTCTTGAGGGGGTAACTTCATGGTGAGGGCAATCATCACAATAATTATTGTAAAGATAATCCCCAAAAATCTTAAACTTGGTCTAACGCTATATTCATTGATCAATCGATTGGCTAAAGGTGCGGTAATCAGGGGAGAAAGGCCAAATCCGATGATAGTTAAACCCACCGCTAAACCTTTTTTGTCGGGAAACCAGCGTGCCACCACTGCCATGGGAACACCGTAAGCGATGCCGACTCCCGTGCCAGCAATGACTCCGTAGGTAAGAATAATTGTCTGGATCTGAGCGGCAAAACTAGCGAGAATATAGCCTAAACCGACGATAATTCCGCCGATAGCCGTCATCCTGCGAGTACCTACCCGGGGGATAAAAAAACCAGCGATCGGCATAGAAGCGGCATAAAATACTAGGGCCACAGTGTAGGGTAATAGGCTTTCCGTGGCGCTGAGATTTAATTCTGTTTCTAGGGGTTTTCTAAAGATACTCCAAGAGTACACCGTCCCTAAACAGAGTAAAACGCCCATTCCTAGAGGTATTAATAACCATCTACCTTTGGCTGCGGGTAATCCCAAAACTGTCAACTCGGAATCGTAATTACTGGTAGTCATAGATCGCCGTGACTCTTTCTAGACTTGCTGGCCAGTATTCTAGATGAGATCATGGCTAATGGGGCCAATTTTCCCGAAAATTTTCCGATTAAAATAAGGGGTGAAATAATTCACCCCCTTAAAAGTCTCTCCCCATCTATAGCTGAGGGACTTCTGAGGACTTTTAACTAAACTGCCGCAAAGTAAACTTTTGACTTCACAGGATCGGGAACCATAGTAGCATCCCCTTCTTGCCAACCGGCGGGACAAACTTCATCTGGGTGGGATTGGACGTATTGAATCGCTTTCAGAGTGCGGAGGGTTTCATCGACACTGCGACCAAAGGAAAGATTATTAATAGTAGCGTGTTGGATAACACCTTCTTTATCGATGATAAAGAGACCGCGCAGGGACACTCCCGCATCAGGATCAAGAACATTGTAAGCGGTGCTGATTTCTTTTTTCAGATCCGACACCAAAGGATAGGCCACATCACCGACACCGCCGGATTTTCTCTCGGTTTGAATCCATGCTAGGTGAGCAAATTCGCTATCGACGGACACCCCTAAAATCTCGGTGTTGATGCTGGCAAATTCGCTAACTCGATCGCTGAAAGCGGTAATTTCCGTGGGGCAAACAAAGGTAAAATCGAGGGGATAGAAGAATAAAACGACGTATTTACCCCGATAATCCGACAATTTGATGGTTTTGAACTCTTGATCGAAAACGGCGGTCGCGGTGAAATCCGGCGCCGCTTGTCCGACTCTTAAGCAACCTTCGGCGGTCATACTCTTAATCTCCTTAATCTAGTTTCTGGGAAAATGCAACTATTTTTACATTCCTTAACAAATATATCATAGTCATAACGATTTTGAGTAGTTTGCCCTTAGTTGGGGATTGGGAAGGTTATAAGCTGTACTGAATTTAAACTGCGTAGGGGAAATTTTAGTACAAATGCTCGAACTGCCTATCGCTTTTCTGGAACTTTCGGAAATCCCTGACCGAATCCAGATTCTGAAACTCTTGGTTGACAAGTGATCGCTAACTTTTTTTCGGTAGTGATTCGGTAGTAGTGGTAAGCCATCTTGCTTATCTGGACTGAGTCGTGTAGAATATTTACTAATAAAAATAATTGCTTGATAAATGTTGGGGATTTGCTTTTTATGATTGCTATTTTTATCAATATCTTCTCTT
>NZ_JADBVM010000158.1:0-26450 GCF_020244875.1 Microcystis sp. M44BS1 | reverse complement strand
TTTGAGAGAATCGTGCTTCCAAACCTTGCGTCTTCATCGGCCCGCGTCCTGTAGGGGCGAAGCATTCGGGCAATAACCTATCGGTGAAACCGGAGATTTTCTATCCGAATGCTTCGCCCGTACTTTTTGCCGCAAACCCTATTTAGTATTACAATCGATCGGATTTGGCTCTTCTGGTTTCTGTGTGGAAACGAGGTCTATACTGATAGAATATCCGCAAAATAGTCTTAAAAGTCTTGTCCAGTAAGCATTTCACGATTCCATAAGCAAAAATTATCACACAAAGCCGAGAAGAGCCTCGGATTTGGCGGATCTGAGTTTTTGTCCCTTTTGAGTTTCTCGATTTCTCGTTGATTGGCTTCCCGGTCAGCAACCACCCATAATTGTTTATCTTCATCCCACTTGGCTTCCGTGTATATTGCTTTTTCCCAAGAGCAGGCCGATTTAATTTGTTCTGGATTAAGACCCTCGGCTCCGTTGAGGAAGGCTCCGTTGAGGTTGGCTCCGTTGAGGTTGGCTTCTTCGAGGAAGGCTCCGATGAGGAAGGCTCCCCTGAGGAAGGCTCCCCTGAGGAAGGCTCCGTTGAGGTTGGCTCCGTTGAGGTTGGCTTCTTCGAGGAAGGCTTCGATGAGGAAGGCTCCCTTGAGGAAGGCTCCGTTGAGGTTGGCTCCGTTGAGGTTGGCTCCGATGAGCTTGGCTCCGATGAGGTTGGCTCCGTTGAGGTTGGCTCCGTTGAGGTTGGCTCCGTTGAGGTTGGCTCCGATGAGGTTGGCTCCGATGAGCTTGGCTCCGTCGAGGTTGGCTCGGTTGAGGTTGGCTCGGTTGAGGTTGGCTCCGTCGAGGTTGGCTTCTTCGAGGAAGGCTCCGTTGAGGTTGGCTCCGTCGAGGTTGGCTCGGTTGAGGTTGGCTCGGTTGAGGTTGGCTCCCCTCAAATTTGTCCGACTTAAATCAAGAATTTTAATTTTATTAGAGTCAGTTGTTTCAGCCAAATTATCCCCTTTACGCCGCCCGATTACCGTTAAAGCGGCCTGAACTGGAATACTCACGGAAGGGAGCTTTTCTGGGGTCTTCTCTCTTTCCTCTGCCTCTGGCTTCAGTTGTTGAATATTCGAGGGAATGGGGGAATTTTTACGAATGTAGGAAGTCAGCACTTCCATAATTGTCCATTGATCCTTGGGAGAATCTTTGGCAATTCGCTCTAGGGAATAAATGCCGCCAATTACCACCTCCTCTTTACCACTACCGATTTGCTCGACAGCTTTCGAGAAGCGCTCGGTAATCAGACGTTGCTGAGTCAGTTGCATTTCCGCTTGAGAATTGAAATAATTGACAATAAGCCCAATTCCTGCCAAAAGGGTAGCAATTAATCCCAGGGCAGAAATAATCGTTTTGACCACATCAATGGCAAAGGTGCGGCTGTCTTTGTCTTCACGGGCAAAAAGCCCCGGTATTTGCTGAAATAGCCAGAAGGGAAAGATTAGCAGTTTCCAAGCAACTCTGACAAGAGACTGGAGCGATAGCAACAATCTTTTAATTAGCCTTTTTCCCCCGCGATAGGGCATTTTTAGATTCCAAGCAAGAATCGCTCTGGGATGTTGGCTCAAATATTCTTTCGCTTGCTGCCAGTCATCTATCTCATTGCCTTCTTTACCCGATGCCAGCCGTTTTTGATAAAACTCGTGAGCCTTGATCTGGTGCAATTCTAAAGGAATTCGTGGTGATTTTTTCGGAACCATGCAGCGTTTTCCCCGCCAATAGATGGATTTTGCCAAGGGACTGAGGGACTGACAAAACTGTTTTCGAGACCGGTTGAAAAGAAGTAAGTAGGTAGGCGTTAAAAGTTGTCAGATGCCCCCCTTATTAAGGGGGGATTAAAGGGGGGACTAAGGGGGGATCGGCACCCCCCTTATCAAGGGGGGCAGGGGGGATCGAACCTAAAATCCATTTTTAATTTAATTATAACCAGCTACTTACAATCCAACCATTAAAGTTTATCTGTTAATCGGGTAATCGGCTCTCTCGGATGCTGTGTAATCAACAGGATCGATCATCGAGATTGTCGGTATAGACTAGAGCCTAACGTCAACCTTTGATCAAGCTGTTGGGCTACAATCCAGCAAGGACAAGAGAGCCTGTTTAGAGAATCGATCGCTTTAAGTAGGGCTTGCTGAATAAATCTAAAAACCTTGTTGGATCAGACTTTTAGACTTTTTTTCCCTCAAAAAGTGCCAGCCGTTGCGGGGATCGGGGGGAAAATCCCTGGACTTTTTCCCTGAAAATTAGGTAACTGACCACCTGAAAATAGGTAAAACCCCACACCCCACACCCCACCTGCCCCCCCGATGTCGGGGGGGTTGGGGGGGGTCACACCCTGCCCCTAGGAAAAGCTTTTTCAGCAAACCCTAAGTGGTGTACTCGGCGTTAATTTTGACGTAATCGTAACTAAGATCGCAACCCCAGGCCGTACCTGTTCCCGAACCGTTACCGATACAGATAGACATTAAAACGGTATCTTCTCGTAAATAAGCCCCGCTTGCTGCCGCTTTCAGGTAATTACTGGCACTAGCTCGATCGAACGCCAGAGGTTGACCATTTTCCATCATCACGAAGTCGCCTAACTTAATTTGTAGATCTTCTTGATGGAAGACAACCCCGGCCCGGCCCGCGGCCGCCGCAATTCGTCCCCAGTTGGGATCTCGACCGAAAACCGCCGATTTTACCAAGGAAGAACCGGCAATGGTGCGAGCAATCTGACGAGCGGACTGATCATCGGCCGCCCCCGAAACCCGCACTTCTATTAAACAGGTGGCTCCTTCCCCATCCCGGGCGATCGCTTTGGCCAGGTATTGACAAACTTCCGTTAACATGGCCTCTAACTTTTGGGCATCCCGGCCCATTTCTGTGATCGCTGTGGTGCGCGATTGACCGTTAGCCAAGGCGATCAGACTGTCATTGGTACTGGTGTCCCCATCCACCGTAATCTGATTAAAACTTTTATTAGCCGCCCGACTTAACATACTTTGCCAGAGAACCGTCGATACTGCGGCATCACAGGTAATAAAGGAGAGCATCGTCGCCATATTCGGGTGAATCATCCCCGATCCCTTGGCAATTCCCCCAATTGTGACCGGACGACCATCAATAGTGGTTTGCAAGGCGATCGATTTGGGGACTAGATCCGTGGTCATAATCGCCCTGGCCGTGCTTTCGCCACCATTTTCCGACAATAAACCTGCTAAGGTCGGTAAAGCGGCGGTTAACGCATCCATGCGAATCCGTTGCCCGATCACTCCCGTAGATGCCAGCAAAATTGCATCGGCGGGAATCCCTAAAACTTGGCTCAAGGCGGCGGCACTATCGAGAGCATCCTGCCATCCAGCTTGCCCCGTGGCGGCGTTTGCTTGGCCGGCATTACACAAAATCGCCCTGGCGCTGGCTTTAGTTTGGAGGCGTTGACGGCAATAATCGACGCAAGCGGCCCGCACTTGACTGGTGGTAAAAACTCCGGCGGCGATCGCTTCTGTTTCCGAGACAATTAGGGCTAAATCGGGCAAACCGGACGGTTTTAGCCCCGCGGCCATCCCTGCGGATTTAAATCCTTTTGGGGCGGTGATCCCCCCCTCTATTTCCTGCCAATCGGCCATTTTCTCCCGTCTCCTACTCAAATTCGACGATCGATTATAGCAAGTAAAAAGCCAAAAAGTAGCAAAGGGTTTGACCGTTGCGGGTTGGGGAGAGGGGAGCGGGGAGCATAAATAAAAATAATCCCCTGTCTCGGAGTCTCCTGATTAAGCTGTCTCTTGGGCAGCGGCTAATTCCGCCAGTTTTCCCTGTTGATCCTTGGCGATACAGGATTGAATCACATCTTCGATATCGCCGTCTAAAATGCGATCGAGGGAAAAATTCTGATTTAAGCGATGATCGGTGAGACGATTATCCTTATAGTTATAGGTGCGAATTTTTTCCGAACGGGAACCGGTTCCCACCTGAGAGCGCCGCATGGAACTGACCGCTTCCTGTTGTTCCTGTAACTTCATATCGTACAGTTTCGCCCGGAGAATCTGCATAGCTCGTTCCCGGTTTTGCAATTGCGATCGCTCTTCGGTGCAGAAAACCCGGATTCCCGTGGGTTTATGGATTAAATCGACGGCAGTTTCCACTTTATTGACATTTTGACCGCCTGCTCCCCCAGATCTAGCCGTGGTTAACTCAATATCCTTGGGATCGATATGCACTTCCACATCGTCCACTTCTGGCATAATCGCCACGGTAGCGGTGGAAGTGTGGACGCGACCACTTGCTTCCGTCAGAGGAACCCGCTGCACTCGATGGACTCCTGCCTCAAATTTCAGCTTACTATAGACGTTATCGCCTTTAATCTCTAAAATTGCCTCTTTAAATCCGCCCATATCCGCCGGAGATTCACTCAAAAGGCTAACTTTCCAGTTTTGAGTTTCGGCATATTTTGAGTACAAACGCACTAAATCTCCCGCCCAAATACTGGCCTCATCACCTCCAGTCCCGGCGCGAATTTCCAGCATGATATTCTTTTCATCGAGGGGATCCCGGGGCAGCAGCAGAATGGTTAATTGGTCTTCCAAAGTGGCGATTTTTGCCTCTAATTCTGCTACTTCTAGGGCGGCCATTTCCCGTAATTCGGGATCGCTGGCGGATTCTTTGAAGATTTGTTTCGCACCGATTAAATCCTCTTGACTTTTTTGCCAAATTTCGTAGGTGTTGACCGTTTCCTCTAGGGAAGCGCGGGATTTGGCCAGACGATGCAATTCACCCGGATTACTGGTGACATCGGGATCCGCTAGACGACGGGTTAATTCTTTGTAGGTCTGTTCTACAGATTGCAGTTTGTCTAGTAAATAACTTTCAGCCATGATCGATAATAAATAGGGTTAAACGGGGTTAATTTGAAGATAACCCGCAAATTCACTGGATTAGAAGCGTCTGAAAGATAATAGAGACGCAATCCTTTTAATTGTCTTAATTTTCTTGGGTTGGGGTTCTTCGAGCCTGGAAGAATCCCGCCCAACTGCTGACAGTCAGTCAGTTGTGCTAATACTTAGAAATATTTTTGGGCCAGCAAGCGGCAAGGGAAGACATTTTTTTTCTTAACCAGATTATTCCTATATCTGAAACTATCATTTTTTGGCCGGTTTGAGCAAGTAATCTTAAATTCTGTTTAAAAGTGGGGGTGTGGGGAAGTGGGGAAGTGGGGGATTGGGGGATTGGGGGATTGGGGGATTGGGGAAGTGGGGGATTGGGGGATTGGGGAAGTGGGGGATTGGGGGATTGGGGGATTGGGGGATTGGGGGATTGGGGGATTGGGGGATTGGGGGATTGGGGAAGTGGGGAAGTGGCGAGCTTTTTTGCTGTGATCAGTAAACGGTAAAGAGTAATCAGCGAACTGAAAACTCAACTCTGATCAGTGATCACTGATAACTGATCACTGAATACTAAACCTGCTGGAAAGGGGGACAAAAAATGCTAGGATTGCCACAGCACAGAGAAAAGTGAAAGAAAGGAATATAGCTTTACATGGAAGAGTTTGACAAGTCAATATCCTTTGATGGCAGGGATATTCGACTAAAAATAGGGCTTTTAGCCCCCCAAGCTGGCGGTAGTGTTCTGATCCAATCGGGAGAAACGGCGGTTTTAGTGACAGCAACCACAGCCAAAGCCAGAGAAGGAGTAGATTTCCTGCCCTTAACCGTTGATTACGAAGAAAGATTATATGCCGCCGGGCGCATCCCGGGAGGATTTTTGCGTCGTGAAGGTCGTCCCCCGGAAAAAGCAATTCTGACCGGTCGTTTGATCGATCGCCCCCTGCGGCCTCTATTCCCCAGTTGGCTACGGGATGATATTCAGGTGGTCGCTACGACCCTCTCGATGGATGAGGAAGTCCCCCCGGATGTTTTGGCCGTTACGGGGGCCTCTGTGGCGGTTTTGTTGGCAGGTATCCCCTTCCAAGGACCGATGGCAGCGGTGCGCGTCGGTTTACTAGGGGATGAATTTATCATCAATCCCACCTACAAGGAAATCCATAACGGAGAATTGGATTTAGTGGTGGCCGGTAGTCCCGAAGGGGTGGTGATGATCGAAGCGGGAGCCAATCAGTTACCGGAACGGGATATTATTGAGGCGATCGATTTTGGTTATGAAGCAGTGCGCGACCTGATCACCGCTCAACGGGAATTGATCGATCAGTTGGGTATTCCCCTCGTCACCCGAGAAGCGCCGGTAGTAAACGAAACCGTGCATAATTTCCTGAAAGAACAAGCTAAAGAGGAAATTAAACAGATTCTCTGCCAGTTTACCCTCAGCAAAACCGAACGGGATGAGAAATTAGAGGCGATCGAAAATCGGATCAAGGAAACTATAACCGCTCTCCCCGATGAAGATCCCTTAAAATCTCCAACGCTGGAAGAGCCGAAGTTAATCGGTAATCTCTTCAAGGATCTGACCAAAAAACTGATGCGCGCCCAAATTATTGAGGATGGGGTGCGGGTTGATGGTCGCAAACTGGACGAAGTACGGCCGATTTCTTGCCGGGTAGGAGTTTTACCCCGTCGGGTTCACGGTAGCGGTTTGTTTAATCGCGGTTTAACCCAGGTGCTTTCGATCGCCACCCTAGGCACCCCCGGTGATGCTCAGGATTTAGGGGACGATCTCCATCCCGAAGACGAAAAGCGCTATCTTCATCACTACAATTTCCCACCCTTTTCCGTCGGTGAAACCCGTCCCATGCGCTCTCCCGGCCGTCGAGAAATCGGTCACGGTGCTTTAGCGGAAAGGGCGATCGTGCCTGTCCTTCCTCCCCAGGAGGAATTTCCCTATGTGCTGCGGGTGGTGTCGGAAGTCCTCTCTTCTAATGGTTCCACCTCCATGGGTTCCGTGTGCGGTTCTACCCTAGCGCTGATGGATGCCGGTGTTCCCCTGAAAAAACCCGTTAGCGGTGCGGCCATGGGTTTAATTAAAGAAGGGGAAGAAGTGCGGATTTTGACCGATATCCAAGGTATCGAGGATTTTCTGGGAGATATGGACTTTAAGGTGGCTGGCACTGATTCTGGCATCACCGCTCTCCAGATGGATATGAAAATCCCCGGTTTAACCATGGAAGTGGTGGCCAAGGCGATCGAACAAGCTTTACCGGCCCGCAAACATATCCTAGAGAAGATGTTAGCGACCCTAGAAAAACCCCGCACGGAATTATCTCCCCACGCACCGAGGTTATTGACGATCAAGATCGATCCGGATCTGATCGGGTTAGTCATCGGGCCAGGTGGTAAGACGGTTAAAGGGATTACTGAACAGACCGGCACGAAAATTGATATCGATGACGATGGGACTGTGACTATTTCCTCTACCGATGGGGAACAGGCCGAAAAAGCTAAACGACTGATCTACAATATGACCCGCAAACTCAATGAGGGTGAGGTCTATCTCGGTCGCGTGACTCGCATTATCCAAATCGGCGCTTTTGTGGAAGTTTTGCCAGGGAAAGAGGGAATGATCCATATTTCCCAATTGGCCGAGGGACGCGTCGGTAAGGTGGAAGATGAAGTGGCCGTGGGGGATGAGGTGTTAGTCAAGGTACGGGAGATCGATAGTAAAGGTCGTCTCAATCTCACCCGTCTCGGTATTCATCCCGACGAGGCCGCCGCTGCCCGTAAGGCTGCTACTGTAGTCTAGGTAAATTTTTTGTTCATGGTTAACTCTCGATCGCTCGATCGAGAGTTTTTGTTTAGGGCTTGCTGAATAAATGTGAAATGTAGGCAAGGTAAGGGTTTTGTGGCTTTTCTGGCGAAACAGCTGCAAGATTTTGAGAGAATCGTGCTTCAAAACCTGGCATCTTGAGCGGCGATCGCGTCCTGTAGGGGCGAAGCATTCGGGCAATAACCTATCGGTGAAACCGTAGATTTTCTATCCGAATGCTTCGCCCGTACTTTTTGCCGCAAACCCTACCTAAAAACGGCAATAGAGACGCAAAAACCACGCCTCTATCCCGGTATTTTCCCTAGATATTGTTTCTGACTACCAGCTAGACTTGACCACACCGGGTAAAAGACCTTGGTGGGCCCATTCGCGTAAAACGTTGCGGGATAAACCAAAATCGCGATAGTATCCTCTCGGTCTGCCGGTCGTTAAACAACGGTTGCGGTGACGACTGGGGGCGCTATTGCGGGGTAATTCCTGTAATTTTTGGTGAATTGCCAGTTTTTCTTCAAAATCTTCGGCGGTGCGGAATTGTTCTTTTAGTTCCGCTCTTTTAGCTTCGTATTTTTGTCTGAGACGAGCGCGTTTTTTCTCGCGTTCTACCATCGATTTTTTGGCCATGGGGTTTCTCGAAAAAGATTTAACCTGTAAAGACAGCATCTTCCATTATAACCTGAAACACCGGTGACAAAGGTAACATTTCTTGATATTAATTCTTAAAGTCCTAGTTGAAAATTTTCTATGTCTGAACCGCCTCAATTGCTCCAACAACGTCTTTTTTATCAAGGTCGCGTCTTTCAATTTGAAGTCTCGAAACTGCGTTTACCTAACGGTGTCGAGGGAGAATGGGAATGTGTCCGTCATCCAGGGGGCGCTTTAGCAGTTCCAATCACCAAGGAAGGTCAATTGGTTTTAGTACGTCAGTATCGATTTAGTTTGCAAGCTCGAATTCTGGAATTTCCCGCCGGAACGATTGATGAAGGAGAAGACCCTGCTACGACGGTAAAACGAGAATTAGAGGAAGAAGCGGGCTATCGGGCGCACAATTGGCAATCTTTGGGTAAATTTGCCCTGGCACCGGGTTATTCCGATGAATACATCTATGCTTTTCTGGCCCAGGATCTGGAAAAATTAAGCTTGCCCCCCGCTCAAGATGCCGATGAAGATCTGGAAGTGGTTTTTATGAGTTTTGAGGAAATGGAATCAGCGATCGCCAGGGGAGAATCGATCGATGCTAAAACTATTACTAGCTTCTATCTGGCCCGTTTAGCCGCTATAACTGGACTTCCCAGTTGACAAAAAGCCATAACCTGTACTGTAGGAGGGATTAAGAGAATTTCTGCTGCTCCTTTACTGGGTACAAATCAAGGAAACCCCGAATAAATCTAACGCATGATTGTTGCAGTTCAGTCGGTCGAGTTATCTTAGCAAAACGATAACTTCCCTCTCTAATCGTACATTCTACTGTATTCAAGCAAATCGGCCCTAAGTCCTCCAATAAAGTCCGAAAGTAATATAGTCTAATCCTTCTATCGGTTTTACTAATTCATTGATTTTCTCCTTTGTTAAAATTCCTCGATCGCTTACCCAGACCACATTCTCAATCCCCCAACCTTTTCTGACTTTCTCGATTTGTCTGGCTAAGGTGGCACTATCGGATGTGTTTCCTTCAAAGACTTCTCCCGCTATCGGACAACCCTTAGCTGAACATAGTAAGCCAAAAACTATCTGAGTTTTCCCTTTCTTTTTATCTCGATTGTAACGCCCCTTTAAGAGCCAGTTTCAGATTGTCGATAATATCATCGGGTAATTTTGAGAGGTTGGCCAGGGTTCTTTTTTTGACTTGATCTCCTTCTCGATAGGAATCAGGTCGAAGAACGGCGGGGGGGAATTACGGTTAGGAACTTTTTCTATATACATGACTACCATTCTAGCAAATGGAGAGAGTTCTTGTCTATTAAGAAGTGTTACAAATTACATGGGTGCATTAAGAAAAGTTAATGGGTGCATCCATTGATGGATAAGGGTTTTCTGTTTTTATAGTAGATATGTACCAAGAAAGTTCAGTAATACTAGATCCGTTGAGTATAGGCTACATATCAGGAGAGGCACTCATGCAAGAGGCAAGAGGCAAAACGGAGAATAAATAATCAGTTTTTAATAACCAGATTTAGGATAATACTAGATCCGCTAACTATAGGCTATTTTGGATCAGGTGACGAAACTAGCATTTTCTCCTAATTGAAGCGAAAAAACCCCGCATGACTTCGAGAAATCACCGGGGTTTTTAGGAAGAATAGGGATAGGGAAGGAATTTAACCCTCGGTTTCCTCTCTGGTTTGGATAAACAGAATCAAGAGGAAAACCGTGGGGACTAGGACGAATAGGATACTAGCGATAAAGCCGAGATTATTTACCTGCATGAGTTAACTCCCTTAAGTGACAACGGATTTGCATTAAAGATTAACTCCTAGAATATCATCCCAGAGGGCGTTGCTGATTTGAGAGGGGAAGTGGGGAAGTGGGGAGGTGGGGAAGTGGGGAAGTGGGGAAGTGGGGGAGTGGGGAAGTGGGGGAGTGGGGAAGTGGGAGCCTTGGTGGTTATCTTTTCGTCCCCTTGGCCGGCGCGTCTTTAACTGGTACTTTTGGATCGGTGGCGATGATGTGAAGATCGATATTTTTCTGCCAGATCAGGCGCATAAGTTTTTGGGTGAAAGAACCTTTGATTAAATGCTTCCAGCGCGATTGACGGCTCTCCCCGATCACAATCTGGGTGATTCGTTCCTGCTCGGCCACTTCTGCGATCGCTTCGGCCACCTGATAGCTTTTAATCCGTAAGAATTTCCCCTCGAATTCCCGACATAAACGTTCGCAGGTTTCGATATGTAAAGCCTCCTCTTTGGTGAGAAAGCGATCGGGGTTATCGACGAAAATCACAAAAAATTCCGCGTTCATATACCCCGCTATCCGCGCTCCTCGACGCAATAATCGTAAAGAGTTGGGATAGGTGGAAACACAAACTAATACCCGTTCGTGAACGGGACAGGATTGACCGATAAATGTCGAATTACTCGCTTCTTCTTCTACTGTATCAGCCACTTCGCGCAGGGCGAGTTCCCGGAGAGCGATTAAATTGCGCCGTCGAAAGAAATTATTTAAAGATGGTTGAATCTTTTCGGGAGCGTAGATTTTTCCCGCTAATAATCTTTCCTCTAGGGTTTCGGCGGTGACATCTACCACAATCACTTCATCAGCTTCCTCCAAAATTCGATCGGGTATTCGCTCTCGCACCACCACCCCGGTGATTCGGGCGACCAGATCGTTTAAACTCTCGATATGCTGGATATTCACGGTCGAGTAAACATCGATTCCCTGGGATAAAATTATCTCCACGTCCTGAAAGCGTTTCTCTCGCTCCGAACCGGGTGCATTCGTGTGGGCCAATTCATCAATCAGACACAGCTGCGGTGAGCGAGCGATAATTGCTTCCGTATCCATTTCCGAGAGAGTGAATCCCTCTTTCTCTAGGATTTTTCTCGGTACGATTTCCAATCCCTCGGCTTTTTCGGCGGTCTCTTTCCGGCCGTGGGTTTCAAGCAGTCCAATCACCACGTCGGTTCCCTGCTTTCTGAGGCTATACCCCTCCTCCAGCATCTTGTAGGTTTTCCCGACTCCCGGAGCCATCCCGATAAAAATTTTATGTCTTCCCCGTCGCACAATTGTCTCCTTTTTGGCAACTTATACCATTTTTCATAAGTAATGGCAGAGATGGTTAATCGCCCTAACCCCCCACCCCCCCAACCCCCCCGACGTCGGGGGGGTAAGATACCTGCCAAGAATAAAGAAAAATGGTATTACCTTACAGATTAAGATAATTCGATCGTAGCCGGGGGGATTGATGATACTCAATCCTCACCCCCTCTGATACTAAATCTGGTTATTAAAGACTGATTATTTATTCCCCTTTTTGCATGAGTGCATGAGCAGAAAACGGGTTTCTCCGAGAAACCCGTTTTCTGTGCGTATGATACTAAATCCTGTTTAAAAGGTATAGGGGAGGAGCGGAGCGGGGAGAAACAATCCATAACTGGGTTTTTACAGTGGGATTGGAAGTTCAGATATTACTAAAAACGGATTTGCTCTGAGAGTGCTTATTGACTAGAGGTAATACCGCGTTGACGTAATTGGTCGATAAAAAATTCCTCTAGGGAAGCACGAGCTAAATTAAGACTAATCAAGCGAGCATCCATACTAGGCAGGGCAGCCAGAAAAGCATCGGGTTCTCCCTGTAATTGTCCCTGCCAACAATTATCGCGCCAATGTAAACCGAGTATCCATTGCTGTAGTTGCTCCTCCCTACCACCTTGAACAATCACCTGATAGACATCAGCACGACCGAGGATTTGATCGAGGGAACCGACACAGAGTAATTCTCCCCGGGCCAACAGGGCAATGCGATCGCAAATTTGTTCCACATCGGAGAGAATATGAGAGTTAAAAAAGATGGTTTTCCCCCGTTGTTTGAGGGATTGAATAATTTCTCGCACCTGATAGCGACCGATAGGGTCTAGTCCCGACATCGGTTCATCGAAAAAGACTAATTCCGGATCATTGATTAATGCTTGAGCTATACCGATCCGTTGCATCATTCCCTTAGAATATTGACGCAATTGCTTTTTCTGGGCAGTTTTGCGGTCTAATCCCACTAAATCCAATAATTCAGGAATGCGTTTTTTCTGCACAGAAGAGGGAATTTGAAAAATGCCGGCGATTAATTGTAGGAATTCCCAGCCGGTGAGATAGTCGTAGTAGTAGGCATTTTCAGGAAGATAGCCGATGCGTTGCCTGACCGAGCGATCGCCAATTGGTTGACCGAGAATCAAGGCCCGTCCGGAAGTGGGTCGGACAATCCCCAAAAGGGTTTTTAAGAGCGTGGTTTTGCCGGCCCCGTTCGGGCCTAATAATCCAAAGGTTTCGCCCTCATGGACAATTAAAGTACAGTTTTTCAAGGATTCGATTTTTTTATTTAACCAGAATCCTGTCCGATAAGTTTTTTGTAAGTTTAACGTCTCTAGCACAGTTTGACGGCTGGTATTCGTCATTGTTTTGGAATCATCTGAGACAGAATACATGGGTCTGATATCCCTTTTCCTACACTTTGCTTTTATTATCCCCAAATTGTCACCAGCAATGTCAACGGTATCAAAATAGCACGATTTTGGAACCCAGAAAAATTCCAACTGGTCTTGAAAAGGGGTATCAGTGCAGTTCCGGGCTATTGCCAGCTTTCTTCTCTGGCATTGGTGTGCATTAGCCGCTAAAATCTCTTAGACAGGTAACTTTGACACTTGAGCGGCAACTGGTACAATAGTGCGAACGCTTAAGGAAACCAGACTCTTAGACAAACACAGCATGAAACAACTCCTCAATAGCCTTAATTCCCTGACAGTGGCCAGTGTCGCCACTATCGCCTTGGCTTACCCTAGCATCGCTCAAGTTAATCTGTCTGTTTATCCCGCTCCTTCCTCGTCGAACGAATCCATAGAATTATACGTTCCCCCGCCAGAAAACAATAACACCAATAATAATACCTGTACTCAATTGATTGGGGCAAATATCGATAAAATTATCGGTCAAGCTCCCAATCAGTGGGGTATATTAATCGAATCTATCGATCGCCAAACGGTTATTTATAGTCATAACGCCGATCGCTATTTTATCCCTGCTTCTAATACAAAGTTATTTACCACGGCTGCCGCTTTACAAGTGATGAACCCGGAAACGACAATTCAAAAAAAATCCCTGCGCGATTGGGTGAATATCACTAATCAGAGAAGTAATAATTTCTACGCTGAAACTCTTTTTCGCTTTATCGGCGGTTCTAAAAGTGTTACTGCCATCTTGGCACAATTGGGCATCAATCCCAGTGGTTTTCGTCTAGCTGATGGTTCGGGATTATCCCGCCATAATAACGCTACTCCCCGCTCGATCGTGGAAATTTTGCGGGTGATGTATTATTCTCCTAATCGCGACACTTTCTATGCTTCCTTACCGGTAGCGGGAATTAGTGGCACCCTGAGAAACCGAATGCGTCAGACGGCCGCTACTGGCACAGTTTACGCTAAAACTGGCACTCTTACCGGTGTGCGGGCCCTATCGGGTTATCTAGAAAACCCCAACCAAGAACCGATGTTATTTAGCATTATCGTTAATAATCAACGGGTTTCCGGACAGGCTCTGGTGAAAGCGATCGATACTATTGTTCTACAGATGACCCAATCTCGTTCCTGTCAAGCTCAGTAGCTCTCCCGTAAAATACCCATTTGTCCTGACAGTTAGTGAAAACCCGATTGGGTAAGGATTTCCCTTGTGTCTCCCGACTCCTAACTCCTGAATTCTTCTCTATGCAAGAGGTCTAATCCCGGGGCGATTCTCGCGAGTCAATCCGATTTTTTTTTGCGGAACTGATGGCCAAATTCCCTTAACCCGAGATGGGGTTAATAATAGCCATAATCTGCTTCAGTTTGGGTTTGGGTTTGGGGGGAGAGATATTCAAAATTAGAAGGATCTCGCAGAAAACGAAATATTTCCTCTTCGAGACGATGAATTAGATAGGGTTCTATGGAACTAGAATCGCGTAAACAGGCTAAATAGCCTTCTACATATAGCCGGATCTCATCAAAACGCGAGCCACGGTGCCAAAGATCCACCATGTCATCGGTTAGTCTTTGATAGTAACGAATGGATTGGGTATCTTGGAGCATGGGCAGTAGAACAAAAAAAAGAGAGTGGGGGTAAGTGTTTATCGATAATCCTAGGGAGAATTGCTATTCTCGGTCTCCGATATCTCTATTGTACCGACCAAATCGCCAAAACACAGGCGAGCGCATTTTCAGTGTTGCCAAAGGCACGGCGTAGCCGTCCAGTAATCAGTAATCAGTGAGCGCCGGAGCAGGGAGAGGAAGTTTGAGCATTTGTACTAAAATTCCCAATACGCAGTTTAAATGCAGTACAGCTGATCAATCAGGAAAACTAATATTTAGCGATCGCTTGTTGCTCACCTTTTTCGGCTAATTTGGCTGATTTGGCTGATTTATGGGCTGTTATTGGTTATTCATAGTTTCTTTGTCTTTTTGCCCGTTCAATTTCTGCTTGTAGTGCTGCTATTTGTCGCTGCAATCTTTCGCTTTCGCTATCATTAGCATCAACATTAATTGAGCTTTTTACCCCTATTTTGGCATAGTTTCCCCGGCGAATTTGACGATAGGATTCCGAGTTAAACCATTCCTGTAGATAATGTACTCTTTCTACGGAAAAAGGATGGGTTAAAAAGGAACCATTGCCGCCATTATAAATGATAAATTTATAAATCTGGTTTAAGTTATCTTGGTCTAATTGTCGGTAGGCTTCCCCTTGGCGAATAAATTCTTCTAAGTTGCATTCATGCAGATATTTTTGACTTCCTCCCGCACATTTCATTAGAGTTCTCAGGACTAAATTTAAATCATCGGTGACTAATAAAGCCGCTCTGTCTGCTGATAATTCGGCTTTTCTTCGCCATTCATAAAAGGCATAAACTAGACCGGTAGTAATGACTTTTCCTAGTCCTAAAGTGATGTCCCCAAGCAAATTAGCCGCCCCCATCACCCAAAAAGACATTTGAATTAAAATACTATGATCGCATTTTAAATGACCTAATTCGTGGGCAAGAATTACCCGAATTTCTTCTTCATCTAAGAGGTCTAAAAGGGCAGTATTAAAGACTATATAGGGATGTTCCGAACCCAAAGAATAGGCATTGGCTAAAGGGTTTTGACTGACATAAAGATGCGGTTCTTGGGACATATCTAAATCCCGCAGACATTGGCGATAGATGCCGTATAAAGTGGCGTATTGACGCGGACCGACTTTTAGATCATTGCCCATTAATAAAATTTGTTGGGGACGTTCATAGAGATATTCGGAAAAACTTTTCGCTAATAAGTCAAACCCCGGAACTGATCTTAAGGCCTGTTCAGCTTGCTGATCTAGGGGATGTTTAAACGCTTGACTGGAAATATCAGGATAAGTTGGCATATTGATAAAACCTCTTGTAAAAATCAAAAATTGTTGTTAGGGTTAGGAGTCAGGAGTCAGGACAATTAAGAATGAATAATAAGCAATTAAAGGCTCTATTTACATATTTTATGCCATTTAATCCTTATTCTTGCCGTTTTTGAAACCTCAAAAATTAATTATGCAAGAGGTTTATAGAATAAAAAAGTCAAAACTTGTCCTAAATTGATCCTATACAAATGCTTGATACATCTGCAAAATTGCGGATTCCAAAGTTGATTTGATTTCGGTGACATAGAATAGACCTGTGGGAGAAATGAGCTTTATTCTTGTTAACTATCTTTAGCAATAATTCCTAAATTTGATAACAAAGCTTGCAGGTTAGTTTGCACGGTAGCTGGTTGGTATCTCTTAATAGTTTCTAGGGAATTATCAGCGAGTTTTTGCCACAATTCCCTATTATCATAGAGTTCGATCACTGCGCGGGCAAATTCCTCGGCAGTATCGGCAATTAAAACATCTTGGTGGTCAATTAATCCCATACCTTCGGCACCAATTTTTGTGGTAATAGTGGGTAATCCTAGGGAAAGACTTTGACCTATTTTACCCTTCATTCCCGCACCAAATCGCAGGGGAGCAACAAAAATCCGACTCTTTTGAAAATAGGGTTCTACTTCGGGAACATAACCGGTAACAATCACTTGATCATTGGCTAATTCTTTCACTTCATCCTTGAGGTTACTTCCCAATAAATTAACGGTAATGTCAGGACGGGATGCCCAAACTAAGGGCATAATTTCTAAACATAACCACTTAACTGCATCAATATTAGGAGGGTGATTGTAGCTACCAATAAATACTAACCCTGATCGCTGGTCAAAAGCAACTTTTTCTGACAGGGAAATTTCTTCATGGATATTGGGGATTACCCAAACATTTTTCACTCCTAAAGAGGATAAAACCTGCTTTTCGTCTTCCGTTACTACCACGGTTGCTTCCGCTTGATTAGCATAGTTTAACTCTAATTTCTGATAGGTTTCCCAACTCCAGCTAGTATTTTGGTAACTGGGATCGAGATAGTCTTTTTGCCGTTTTAAACGCAGAAAATGCAGGTCAATTGTATCATAAATAATTGGTGCTTTTGTTTTTAAGCGAATTAAGTCCATATACTTATCGCACAATTCAGGACGACACAACCAAACTCCATCGATCAGGGGTAAATATTTGATTAATTTTTCTTCTAGATTATATCTTTGCGCTGTGCCATAAATAACTTCAATTCCTAGCTGCTGCAGGACGGAAGTATAGGGTTGTTCAGGATAGCCATTATCGGGAAAGAAAATCACTGAATAGCCTAAATTGAGCAGTAGCTTAAGAATATTTAATAAACGCACACAGCCAGACTCTCGATCGTATAGTGGAACGTAGGAATCGATGACTAAAATTGTCGGTTTTCCTTGTAAACGTCGGGCAGCTTTGGGTACATTATTAGCATCGTTATCTAGGTGTTTAGTTAATACCTTTGACCATTTTTCTCGAAACTTAGTTTGATTAATAACTTGATATTGTTTAATCCCACTGGAAAGGTCTGTTCCCGAGGTGATTCCTTCGTAGTGAATAACATTAGATTGGGGTTGATAGAGAACTTGATAACCCAATTCTCGGATGGCAAAACATAAGTCTGTATCTTCGTAATATGCGGGGATAAAGTCTTGAGAAAAACCACCTAATTGCTTAAATAAGTCCGTAGGAACTAATAAACTGGCCCCCGAACAATAGTCCACGGGACGCACATAATTATATTCTGGTTCATCGGGACTATCTAAGCGTCCATAATTCCAACCATCGGCAGAATTCCAGATAATTCCCCCCGCTTCTTGTTGTTTACCATTAGCATAAATTAACTTGGAACCCACCGCACCAACTCGGGGAGTATTGACGATTAATTTTAATAAACTTTCTAGACAATTTTCCAGAATACGAGTGTCGTTATTGAGAAAATATAGGTATTGACCTTTTGCTTGACTAGCCCCATAATTACAGGAACGAATAAAACCAGAGTTTTCTGCATTAGTTAATACTTTGATTCCTTTAACTAAAGTGGCTAATTGTTCTAAGGTTTCATCAGTGGAAGCATCATTAACGATAATTACTTCATAAGCTAAATCAGAACTTAGGTTAACACTTAAGGATTCCAAACAGTTAAAGGTGTAGGCAAATTGGTTATAAACAGGAATAATAATCGAGACTAAAGGATCATCACTACTGGCAATTTCTAGGGGTCGCGGTTCAGCTAATTTAGCACTTTCGATCACCTGTTCTTCAAATTCAGAGGAACTCTTTCCTGTGAGAATTTTAATAATTTTTCGTTTCGTCTTTTTGAGTGCTGGTTTCCATCCTTCCTCTTGGAGACTAAAGACAAATTTTTTGAGCAGTTTTTTAACTTTGAAAATAATCATTACTACCATAATTTTTCCTCTAAAGAAAACCAATCCTGTGCTAAATTTAAATCTCTTTCTGCTCTAACAATAGCTCCTTCTTTTAATTGTTGCTTGAGGTAGTTTCTCTGTGGTTCCATAATATATAATTTAATCGCTTCATTAATTAAATTATTATATTCTTTTTCAGGATAATCACTACTCGCTAACCATCGATCGAGAAGTTGCATGGTATCTTCAGGGAGAGTTATCTGAAGTTGTCTGGTCATTTTGTCTTTCCTAACCATATCTAGACAATAACAATTATAAACCCCTAGAGCGATTTTAGTTGCTGTCGGGATAAATTCTCGGGGCTGCGGCGATTAATTTTTGCGTGTAGGGGTGTTGGGGATGGCTAAAAATCTGTTCAGTGTCACCCATTTCAACTATTTTACCCGCAGTCATCACCGCAATTCGATCGCAGAGGAATCTCGCTAACCAAAGATCATGAGTTATAAATAAATAAGTGAGATTAAATAACTTTTGTAACTCTAACATTAACTCTAAAACCTGTGTCTGGACACTAGCATCGAGCATACTAACCGGTTCATCACAAATAACTAATTCCGGACGAGTAATTAAAGCGCGAGCAATGGCTACCCTTTGCTGTTGTCCCCCCGATAACTCCCTAGGATAGCGTCGATAAAATTCCTCTACTGGTGTCAAACCGACTCGATCTAACATTTCTAAAACCTGTTTTTTTGCCGTTTCTAGACTAACTTTTTGATGGATCAAAAGCGGATCAGCGATACTTTCTCCCACCGTCATTAGAGGATTGAGACAAGCGAGGGGATCCTGAAAAATCATCTGCATTAAGCGCCGTTTTGGACGCATTTTTTTTCCCGATAAAGGGGTTAAATCTTCTCCTAAAAATTCCACTTTTCCCCCAGTGGGTTTAATTAACTGTAATAGGGTTCTCGATAGGGTACTTTTCCCACATCCCGACTCCCCAACTAAACCGAATATTTCCCCTCGATACAGTTCAAAATTGACTTCATCCACCGCTTTAATAAATTTCTTTTCTCTCTTGAAAAAAATATCTAAAAAGTTACCTTCTAGGGTATAATACTGTTTTAAATTATCCACCTTTAACACCGTTTCTTTGCCTTGAATTGCTGTTGATTTTTCCTCCCGTAACTGTAGGTGTAAAGCCGCGGCCAAAAGAGAACGGGTGTAGGGGTGTTGAGGTGTATTAAAAACTGTTTTTACCGCTCCCGATTCGACAATTTTGCCCCCCTTCATCACCGCTAATCGATCGCAATATTCTCCCACCATCGCTAAATCATGGGAAATTAACAATAATCCCATCTCTTCCTCGCTACATAAACGCTTTAATTCCCGCAGAATTTCCGCCGAAACTGTCACATCTAAACTGGTGGTGGGTTCATCGGCAATAATTAACTTAGGGTTTAATAATAAAGCTAAAGCAATGGCCACTCTTTGCCGCATTCCTCCGCTAAATTCGTGAGGATATTGGGACCAACGATTAGCGGGAATTTTTACTTTTTCTAGGACAGTACAAGCTTGACTTTTAGCTTGACGATAGGTTAAATTTCGTCGATGAGCTTGCAAAGTTTCCACACAATGATCGCCAATAGTCATCAGCGGATCTAGTCGCGTCATCGGATCTTGAAACACTAATCCCACCTCTTCCCCGCGAAACTTTTCTAACTGTTTGCTAGACAAAGATAAAAGCGATCGCCCTTCAAAGGTAATCTCACCTTCCACGTGAGTGCGATTGGGTAATAACCTTAAAATAGCCTTACCGATGGTCGATTTTCCACAACCAGATTCACCCACTAATCCCAGAGTTTCCCCTTTGCCTATACTAAAAGATACCCCATCGATCGCCCAAGAGGGAGAACTTAATTCGGTCGGGTAGGCAATTTTTAGGTCTTTAATTTCCAACATGACGCGATCGGTAACGATAAAAGTTAGGACTTAAGTAAGTAGTTATAATTAAATCGAAGATAGATTTTGCCTCTGATCCCCCCTTAATCCCCCCTTGATAAGGGGGGTGGAGATCCCCCCTGCCCCCCTTGATAAGGGGGGTGCCGATCCCCCCGTGCCGATAGGCGGGGGGATCCCCCTTAATAAGGGGGCATCTGATAATTTTTAACGCCTACCTACTTAGGGTCAAGTATGCCACACAAAGGGCGATCGAGCATTTAATTACTAATCGACAACTGCCCCTAACAAAACCCGACAATACCCCTTTAAAGTCGCCACTCGCTCGCTAATTATCTGTAAACGCTTCTCCCGTCCTTGCCGCGCTGAGGCCAAAAATAACCAATCCGTCTCCAGCAATCGCCACGATCGATATAGTTCCGTCTGGACCGTGCGCCAACGATTAGCCACCTCTGGGCTGAAATTGTCATCATTTAGTGACAATATCTCCCCTTCTAGACAGGTTTGTAAAGCTTGAAAAGATTGTAACCCCGTGGAAGCGTCCCCATCCAGAAGGGCAAGACTGAAATCCTCCAGTTTTCTTAACAAAGATTTGTAGGCTTGATGGTAATTTGTCGGTAGCATCCAATACAAAGCGCGTTAGAATTTGTTACATAAGATTAACGATTTGCCGTCACGGTTGCAAGTCCTCCCTCCTCCCAACCAGAGACAAAAACTTAAAAGAATCCTGCCCTTTTCGCCGATCGATCCGATTCCAGTGTTAGAGAGTTAAGCAATCTGGCATCCCTTCGGCCTAATAATTTTCTAGTTATCCGTCTCCACCACCCCTATTATCCATCTCCCCCATCTAACCATGAACGCCATCACTGCCACCCAACCAGAAACCCTCACCGTCCTTCCCCGGGCCACGGAACCGAAAAAAGCGTTAGTTTTACCCGATTGGCTGAAAGAATGCCTAATTACCCACGAAAACGCCCCCCAGAATCCCGATAGCGATTTAATCTCTAGGGCCTTTAATTTCGCTCACAAACTCCACGAGGGGCAGTATCGCAAATCCGGGGAACCCTATATCGCCCATCCTATAGCTGTAGCGGGATTACTGAGAGATCTGGGGGGTGATGGGGCAATGATCGCGGCGGGATTCCTTCACGATGTGGTAGAAGATACGGAAGTCACCCCCGAAGAAATCGAGGATAGATTCGGTGTCGAGGTGCGTAATTTGGTGGAAGCGGTGACAAAACTCTCCAAATTCAACTTTTCTAGTAAAACTGAACGGCAAGCGGAGAATTTTCGCCGAATGTTTCTGGCGATGGCTCAAGATATCCGCGTCATCGTGGTAAAGTTAGCCGATCGCCTGCACAATATGCAAACCCTCGAACACCTCACCCCGCAACAGCAGCAACGCATTGCCCTCGAAACTAGAGAAATCTTTGCTCCACTGGCTAACCGTTTAGGGATTGGGCGATTTAAATGGGAATTAGAGGATTTATGCTTTAAATACCTCGAACCCGATGCTTATCGTCAAGTCCAGTTATTGGTATCGGAAAAACGGATCGATCGAGAGGCCCGCATCGAAACCGTTACTAACACATTGCGGGAAAAATTGCAAGAAATTGGCATAAAAGTTCTTGATTTACAAGGTCGCCCCAAACATCTCTACGGCATCTATCATAAAATGCACAATCAGGGCAAAGAATTCGAGCAGATTTATGATATCGCCGCCGTCCGCATTATCGTCGAAACTAAAGAGGAATGTTATCGTTGTTTGGCCATAGTTCACGACCAATTTACCCCGATTCCCAACCGTTTTAAAGACTATATCGGTTTACCAAAAGCTAACCGTTATCAATCCCTCCATACCACCGTTGTTGGTTTAAATGCCCGCCCCCTAGAAGTGCAGATTCGCACCCTAGAAATGCACCATGTTGCTGAATACGGGATTGCAGCCCATTGGAAGTATAAAGAAACCGGTTCTAGTCACACAACTTTAACCGCTGAGGATGAAAAATTTGCTTGGCTGCGTAATCTGCTCGACTGGCAAAAAGACCTTAAAGATGGCCAAGAATACATGGATGGCCTGAAAAATAATTTCTTTGAAGAAGATATCTATGTTTTCACCCCCAAAGGTGATGTGGTGGCTCTGGCCCAAGGTGCGACACCGGTAGATTTTGCCTATCATATTCATAGCGAAGTAGGTAATCAGATGAAAGGGGCAAGAATTAATGGTAAATGGTCAGTTCTTGATGCTCCCTTGCAAAATGGTGATCTGGTGGAAATTCTCACCAGCAAAAATAGTCACCCTAGTTTAGATTGGTTAAATTTTGTCGTTACTCCTAGCGCCAGAAATCGCATCCGGCAATGGTACAAAAAATCGCGCCGAGAAGAAAATATTAGCCGAGGTCGTGATTTATTAGAGAAAGAATTGGGTAAAACTGGCTTCGATGCTCTGCTGAAATCAGAACGAATGCAATCGGTGGCTAAACAGTGCAATTATGTGGCAGTAGATGATTTATTGGCGGCTTTGGGTTACGGCGAAGTTACCCTAAAAAATGTGGTTAATCGTCTGCAAGAAACAGTTAAAAATCAACAGGAAATTTTAACCGTCAAAAATCCGCCCGATGTCCTGACTGATTCCCAATTGATTCTACCACCTTCTCCCGTTCAAAGGGCTTTACCCGTTAGTAAATCACCGATCGCCGGTGTGGAGGGATTAGTCTATCGTTTGGCCGGTTGTTGTTGTCCTTTACCAGGGGAAAATATCACCGGTATAGTTGCCCATGCGGGGGAAGGTATTGTTATTCACCGTCAGGGCTGCTCGAATGTGGAAAAAGCCGAAGCTGAACGCTTAATTCCTGTTAGTTGGAACCCTATAGATGACCAGGGACGTTATCCAACTTATCCAGTAAATATTCAGATTGAAGTGATTGATCGCGTCGGGGTTTTAAAAGATATTCTCTCTCGTTTAAGTGACCAAAATATTAACGTTCGCAATGCCGGAGTTAAGACTAATTTCGGCAAACCCGCTTTAATTTCCCTGAAAATTGAAGTAAAAGACCTGCAACAATTTGAACGCTGTGTTAGTCAAATTAAGCTGATGAGTGATATTTTAAACGTTCGTCGCATCAGTCAGGTGAAAAGCGATCGAGAGTAAGTTAAACCTAAAATTTCTGCTCCTATCCCCCAAACGCTGGACTGCCTTAGCTTTTGAAGTGCGATGCTGACACTGACTAAAACCACGAGGGCAATATCGGCACTTTTCGTCACCGAACAACGTAGGATCGATAATTAATCTGAGCGCAAAAATCCCTATGTTATTATCCCTACTCTCAGTCATCAGTTTTCTGATTAGTTTTCTGGTGGTTGCCCTGATTAAACAACGTTTTAGTCAACAATTGTTAGATATTCCCAATGAGCGTAGCAGCCATAGTCAACCCACACCTAGAGGAGGTGGACTCGGTTTTGTCGTCGCTTTTGCTCTGACCAGCAGCCTCAGTTATTTTCTCGTTCCTCCTTCCCTACCTCTTATTCCCCTGTGGCTGTCTCTGACTCCTTTAATTATTATCGGCCTTCTCGATGATCGTCGCGGTATTCCCTCTAGTATTCGCTATTTAGTGCAGTTATCCTCCGCTAGTATTGCGGTCACTTTTTTCGGTGCTTTTCCCCAATCTTGGCTATTAGATTTGGGTTTTGGCGGCAAAATTTTAGCTATTATTCTCACAATTATCGGCCTGACTGCGATCATTAACTTTTATAATTTTATGGATGGTCTTGATGGCTTGGTGGCTGGCTGTACGGCGGTACAATTAGGATTTCTCGCTCTCTATTTTCAGCAACCAATTTTATGGCTTTTAGTGGCAGCTTTAGGTGGTTTTCTCCTCTGGAATTGGTCGCCAGCCAAAATTTTTATGGGCGATGTGGGTAGCACCAGTCTAGGGGCAATTGTCGCTATGGTTTTACTTAATAACCAGGGCGATCAAAGTCAAGCTTGGTCAGCTTTAACTATCACTTTTCCTCTGATTGGTGATGCTATTTATACCCTGATTTGTCGATTATTCAGAAAGGAAAATATCTTCCAATCTCACCGCAGTCACCTTTATCAAAGATTACAAAAATCAGGCTTGTCTCATTCACAAGTAGCGATTATTTATATGGGGGTAACTCTCCTGATTGCTATTAGTGTTAACTACTTAGGAAACCTAGGAGCATGGCTGAGTTTACCTCTGATTCTAGGATTAATTGTTCTCGGAGAAACTTATCTGAATAGGAGAGTTAGCGAGCATAATTTAGCAGTGACAAGAAAAGAATAATTTTTTATTGCTATAGACCGAGGGGTTATTAAAAGAGGGCGAATGCAATTCGCCCCTACAATAATCTTATTTCCCATTCATCAACGATTTTTATTTTATGTATCCTGCGCTGCAGGGCAAAAATAGCTAGTTATATGTTCGCCGATTTGTTTTGCTTATACCAAATCAGTGTTAAAATGGATTGTTCCCCCACTTCCCACTCTCCTAGAAAGTTTTTTATTTCACTCAAAAACTGCTGGTTTTAAGCTGGCAAAAACAAAGCTATTTATCTATTATCCCTACCAACCAAGAGAAAAGAAAAAATTAATATTTATCGGCTGGAGTTAGCTGATATGATTAGGGAGATGACTATCATTCCAAAGTCAATGAGCGCAAGAACATTATTCGATAAAGTCTGGGACGCACACACGGTTAAGATTCTTCCCAGTGGACAGACACAATTATTTATCGGACTGCATCTAGTGCATGAAGTCACCAGTCCGCAAGCTTTTTCGATGCTGAGAGAAAGGGGTTTAAAAGTATTATTTCCAGGACGGACTATTGCCACCGTCGATCACATCGTCCCCACCGAAAATCAGGCGCGTCCTTTCCTTGACGATTTGGCCGAGGAAATGATCCGGGCGATCGAAACTAATGTTCAAACCAATCATATTCCTTTCTATGGCATCGGTTCCGGCAATCAGGGCATAGTTCATGTGATCGCTCCTGAACAGGGTCTAACCCAACCGGGGATGACGATCGCCTGTGGTGATTCCCACACCTCCACCCACGGCGCTTTTGGGGCGATCGCTTTTGGCATCGGCACTTCCCAAGTACGCGATGTTCTTGCTACCCAAACCCTATCCCTATCGAAATTAAAAGTGCGTCGAGTGGAGGTAAACGGCGATTTAAACCCCGGTGTCTATGCTAAAGATGTAATTCTCCATATTATCCGTCAATTGGGCGTAAAAGGCGGTGTTGGTTACGCCTACGAGTATGCTGGTAGTACAATTGAACGGATGTCCATGGAAGAAAGGATGACGATTTGTAACATGGCGATCGAAGGTGGGGCCCGATGTGGTTATATCAACCCTGATCAAATCACCTACGATTACCTCAAAGGTCGTGATTTTGCGCCTAAAGACTGGGAAAGTGCGGTTAATTGGTGGGAAAGCATTAAAAGCGATGCCGATGCGGTTTATGACGATGTGGTGGTCTTCGATGCCGGTGAAATCGAACCCACAGTTACTTGGGGGATTACTCCGGGCCAAGGAATCGGGGTTAACGAAGTCATTCCCACTCCCGAAAGTTTACCGGCAAGTGAAAGAGCGATCGCAGAGGAAGCCTATCAATACATGAAACTCACCCCCGGCACCCCGATTAAAGGCACAAAAATCGATGTCTGCTTCGTCGGTAGCTGTACTAACGGCCGGATCAGTGATCTGCGCGAAGCGGCCAAATTTGCCCAAGGTCATCGTGTTGCCCCCCATGTGAAAGCTTTTATCGTCCCCGGTTCCGAAAGAGTCAAAAAACAAGCGGAAGCAGAAGGATTAGACCAAATTTTCCTAGCATCGGGCTTTGAATGGCGCGAGGCGGGCTGTTCCATGTGTTTAGCCATGAATCCCGATAAATTGCAGGGAGATCAGATCAGCGCCTCCTCCTCCAATCGTAACTTTAAAGGTCGTCAAGGTTCCGCTTCCGGGCGTACTTTGTTGATGAGTCCGGCGATGGTGGTAGCGGCAGCGATTAAAGGGGAAGTCACCGATCCCAGGGAGTTGTTAAATTAAATAGGGTTTGCTGAAAAAGTTTGTTACTGGGGTCAGGAGTCAGGAGTCTCCGAGTCAGGAGGCAGGAGATAGGGTGATAGGGTTTTGGGGTGATAGGGTTTTGGGGTGATAGGGTGATGAGACAGCTTCCCCACTTCCCCACTTCCCCACTTCCCCACTTCCCCACTTCCCCACTTCCCCACTTCCCCACTTCCCCACTTCCCCACTTC
>NZ_JADBVM010000157.1:0-11677 GCF_020244875.1 Microcystis sp. M44BS1 | reverse complement strand
CTATGTCCTTTCTTGATAATGTGTCTTTCGGCTACTAACATTATTGTCCGTTGTCTTTTAACTCAGCGTCGGGTTTTGAAGGGTTGTCATCCGTTGTGATAATTGTACCAGAAGGCAATTGATAGCCTGTTAAATTCCCTTATTTCCACCACCTCCAAGCCGTTCGATAACTTATTGCTGCTTTTTTTGCATAGTCTGATCGTCTCATGTCTATGTATTACTATGCCTGACTATATCTGACTATATTTGTATTGAAGCTTTACAATACCTACGGCTGTGGTAAGTCTTGGCGATTTTTTTTTGCCAAAACCCTTGACAAAATCGGAGACTTGCCTTATACTTTTTATATAATGGGAATCCGTGCCTGCCTGCGAACTCTTCATTTTTAGGCTAGATACCCTCAATGTTAGGATAATTGCCCATGTCAGGACAAGCAAGCAATAAACCACTTTTTTCTCAACACTATCTTGAGCATCGGCTGCCGGATTCTCCGGAATGGCAAGAGGATGTATCCGTGGCATTTGGCCGCTTAGAGAGTCTTTATCAACAAAAAAAGGCGATTTTGCCGACTCTTAACGAAGCGCAAACGGAAGCAGAATTAATACAACCGATTCTAGAAATTCTCGGTTTTAGTTACATACCGCAGGTAAGCAGTAGGGGAAAAGGAAGGTCAGAAAGGCCAGATTATGCGCTATTTGCCGGAGAAAATGACCGTTATCAAGCCTATTCTCTCCAGAATAATGAAACAGCCTTTTATAGTCAAGTTTTAGCGATCGCTGAGGCCAAATACTGGCAACGTTCTCTTAGTGACGTTTCTAAGAATGATCAGCGAGATATCTGGAAAAATAGTAATCCTTCCTTTCAGATCACCAATTATCTAACGGGGACGGGAGTAGATTGGGGTATTCTCACCAATGGTCGAGAATGGCGCTTATATTACCGTCAAGCGTCCTCCACAGCCACGGAATTTTATCCAGTGGACTTGATGGAACTATTAGAAGGGGGAGACCGGCAAAAATTTCGGTATTTCTGGTTATTTTTCCGTCAAGAGGCTTTTATTAAGGATATTCACGGTCAGAATTTCCTTGAACGGGTCCGGGAGGAGAGTACCACCTATGCCACCAGAGTGGGTAACGAGTTAAAAGAGTTAGTCTTCGATCGCATTTTTCCCGATATTTCTAAGGGTTTTGTATCATTAAATACAGACATACAGCCAGATTTATTGTATGAGGCGAGTTTATCCCTGCTGTATAAATTATTATTTCTGCTCTACGCAGAAGCGCGGGACTTGCTGCCGGTGAGGGGAGACTATCGCGATTACAGCTTATTGCAGAAGACGCGAGAAATTGCCATTAAAATCGATCGTCAGCAGGTCTTTAGTGGCACCTCGACGGGAATATACGATGCTCTCCTCAGTTTATTCCGCATTGTCGATCGAGGGGATGCTAATTTAGCCGTACCTCGTTACAACGGGGGTTTATTTGACATGGAAGAAGGCCGGGTGAATTGTTTTCTCGGTCAATATAAGTTATCCGATGCGGTTTTAGCGCCCATCCTAGACAAGTTAGCACGTTTTGAGGGACAGCCGATCGACTATAGTTTTTTAGGTGTGCGACAGTTAGGATCAATTTACGAAGGATTACTGGAATATCGCATCGTGATTGAGGGGGAATCGGTGCATCTGGAAAATGATCGGGGAGAAAGAAAGGCCACCGGTTCCTATTACACTCCCGATTACATTGTTAAATATATTGTCAGTCATACCCTCAAACCAATTTTAGAGCAAAGGGCGCGACAGTTCGAGGATGTGATGACAGAAATCGCCACCCGAAGACAAGAAAGCAGCGATAGACGTTTAGGAAATCTCAGTCAGCAGGGATTACAAAAAGAGCTACAACGCTTAGAAAAAAAAGCGATCACCACCTTACTTGATCTTAAACTCTGTGACCCCGCCATGGGAAGCGGACATTTTTTAGTGGAAGCAGTGGACTATCTTACCGATGAGTTAATCCAGATTCTCAATCTTTATCCCGAAGATAATCCCGTTTTAACCATGTTGGAAACCACCCGAAAAAACATTATCGACAATCTCCGACAACAGGGAATTATTCTCGATTCTCCCACCCTTGAACCAACGCAATTATTACAGAGAGTGGTGATGAAGCGCTGTATTTATGGGGTGGATATCAATCCGATGGCTGTAGAATTGGCCAAGGTTAGTCTCTGGTTACATTCTTTCACAGTGGGCGCACCTTTGAGTTTTTTGGATCATCATTTACGTTGTGGTAATTCTCTGATCGGAACTACCGCCAAGGCCGCAGAAGCCGCTATGATCGAGGAAGAAAGTGGTCAATTAACTCTTTTAACTGGCCCTTTTGTCGGGTTACTTCGGGCCGCGGAAATTATGCGGGGAATTAGTACCCTCAGCGATGCGACTTTTGCAGAAGTGGAAGCAAGTGAACAGTTATTCCGTGATTTTGATAGTCAAGCTAAACCCTACAAGCGTTTATTAGATGTTTTCCTCTCTCGCTTTTTTGGGGTTAAAACTGCTATCGAGTTTTTGCAGCGCTACGGTGGCAATATATCGGCAATTAATTGGGATAAGTTACCCCCATCAGATCAACGAATTTTAGACCAAGCAGCTAGTTTATATAAAAGTAAGCGTTTTTTTCATTGGGATCTGGAATTTCCTGAAGTTTTTATCGATCTTGATTCCGCTTCTTGGAAGGATAACCCCGGTTTTGATGCAGTAATCGGTAATCCTCCTTATGATGAATTGTCAGAATCCGCTCTCGGTAGAGTAATTGACGAAAAACAATTTATAGATAATACAGAAATTTATAAAGAAGCTAGAGCATTTAGAGTTAACTTGTATCGTTTATTTATTGCCAAAGCTATAAATCTCGCCAAGAAAAATGGCTATCATAGCTTTATTGTTCCTATGTCACTGCTAGGTGATCGTTTTACATTTGAGTTAAGACGTAAGCTTTTACAAAAAACCAGTTTGATATGTATTGAAGCTTTTCCGCAAAAAGATGACCCCAATAATCGGGTTTTTCGTGAAGCAAAATTATCCACTTGTGTGTATGTTCTTTTTAATGGCATATTACCGCTAGATTTCTTGATGAGAACTCATGAGGGCAAAGATATTCTAGAACATTCTCGTCGATATTATGCTAATGCTGAAAAAATCGATAAATTTGATCCTGATAATTTATCTATACCAACAGTCAATCAGGAGTCTTGGAAATTGTTATTAAACCTATGTGAAAATCCTAGATGTGTTTTATTTAAAACCATTGGTTATCCGACTCCTGGAGAGATTATGTTCAATCAGCAATTCAAAGAATTTATATCAGATGATCCTCCAGGTGAAATAGTTCTTCGTGGAGCGCATATAGGTCGTTATGAGTTTTACGAAAAGCCAAAACAAGGAAACCCAGTGTATTTAAATAAAACAAAATTCCTTGAAAAACGTGGTACAAATAAAGAAGTTAAAGCATACGATCATTTAAAGAGAAGAATCGCCTATCAAAGAGGTGCAGCAATCGATAATTATCGACGGATAATAGCAACAACTATTCAAGAGGGATTTTTTTGTTCTGACACAGTTGGTTATATTGTAGATACACAATATAAACTAGAAACAGTTCTAGCTTTTTTAAATTCAAAATTATCGGAATGGAGATTCAGCCTTACAAGTACGACTAATCATATTAATGCCTACGAGCTAAACGTAATTTTTATTCCTAAAATATCTTTTAACACTAAAAGCGATCGCCGTCAACAGAGTTTAGAGAAACTTATCAAAAGTTATCAAGAAAAGCAAGAAATATTAAAAGAAATCGAGGAACATATTAGGAGAGAGGAAACCGATATAGTCCATGATATTCTGGCCTACTTAGCAGAACAAATGATCGAGATAAATCGGGAAAAACAAAAAGAAATCAAAAGCTTTTTGAGATATTTAGAGAGAATAATCGGCAGTGCGATCGATAATTTAACCAACAAATCAAAAATCCAAAACTATCTCGGTGACTACCAAAAAAGCGAACCTCATCTTAGCTGCGATCAACTGTGGGAGATACTGAAAAAGAACAAAAAGAAAATTAGCGTTAACTTGCTAGATCGTCAAATACAGGAAACCCTAGAAAAAGAATATCAAACCAGTCTAGATAAACTTTTACCCCTAAAACAACAATTAAGCACGATCGATGAATTAATCGATCTAATTGTTTATAAACTCTATGGATTAAGCGAGGAAGAAATTAAAATTATTGAAGGGAGAGAGTAAAAAAAGAATCAGCTGCCCGCGTATTTAAATTACTTGTTGAAATACAGATACCCGTCGAGGCGGTATAACCGTTAAATTTACGACCAATCCTGACTCGTATCGCAGAGGAAATGGTCGGACATGATGTCCTCGAAGGTGAAGGGAGAGTGAGAGGGAAAAGTCCGTATCGGTAAATCCGTCTCGCGTAAAGCCAAATCGACTCCGGCCTCGAAAGCATCGGATAAAGCCGTCGGTATCCGGGATTTTAAACTAGGATTACCCTCTAGATGCCGTCTGATCCCTCGTCTCTGTTCTCTAATCGTCAAAAACCAGCTACGAGAACGTTTATCTGGCTGATATTCCCATTTGAGAAGATGTCCTACCAAAACGGTTAGACGGCTCACCAGTTCTCGATATTCTTGTTTACCCAAGGAAATGATTTCCTCCCGTAAGTTTTGCCAGTCCAGAGCTTCTACCTGTCGGTTGGCTAGAGCTTTCGCTTGTAGCTCTGTCCACCCGTAGAAGTCGGATTCATACAGGGAATTCGCTTGATCTTTCATATTGGAACTTTACCTAAAATGTCGGCTGGAAGGAACCCTGGAGATGACAGGTTCCGCCAGTATAGAACAGCGAAGCACGATTTTACAAGTAAAGGGTTCAAACCAATCCTATTGATAGATTAAATAATACCGTAGAGAGTCTTCCTTTTTCTAAAAATACTGATATAATACGAAAAAAAGTTACTGAACCTTACTCAATGAACAAAAAGCAACAGCGAGTTCTGAATGCAATTCAGAACTCGCCTCCCCCTGCTGATCTCAAATGGGATGATGTGGAGTCGCTGTTTAGGGCGCTAGGAGCAATTGTCTCTCAAGGTAGTGGTTCTAGGGTGAGGATATCACTGAACGGAGTCAAAGCCACCTTTCATAAACCCCATCCCCACAATGAAGTCGGCAAGAGTTGCGTCAAGGATATACGCCTCTTTTTAGAAAATGCTAATATCATTTAATTGCCTCAATTATTGATTATTTATTGAGAGAAACAAAAACTATGTACACCACAACTTATAAAGGATATACAGGTAAATTTGAAATTGACTTTGACGATAATCTGATCTCTGGAATCGTCATTGACATTAAAGATGTGATTACTTTTCACGGCAAAACTATTGAAGAAGCTGTACAGTGTTTTCATGAATCTGTTGATGACTATCTAGAATTTTGCCAAGAATTAGGAGAAGAACCCGATCAACCTTTTTCAGGAAAGCTACCTTATCAAACAACCCCCGAAATTCATCGTAAAATCTATTTAGCAGCAACTAAAAAAGGTAAAAGTATCAATGCTTGGATGGATGAGGTTCTTTCTCAGAAAGCCCAAGAACTTGTCGGCTAAAAATATTATATATGACAATTTTTGAGAGTTAAAAGGAGAGATTTATATTACCTCGTTCCCCATCTCTTTTGCCAAAAATAATTTCCCCTACATAGCTTTATGAACGGTTACGAGGAAGGTTTTTGAACGAAGCGAACGCAATTCGCTGCTATCGCTCAAAATCTCGCACCTGTTCCGCAACGAAACAGGACACCAAAACCATTCTCTCGTCTATATTTCGCTTTCATTCAGCCAACTCTAATTAATAAACGACGGGAAAAAATCTGGTCTATTTTACGCTCTAGGAGGTATTATACTCGGTGTACTTCAAAATTAGATTGATTGCTCGAATACTTTAGCCATGAAAAAACTTCTTTCTCTCGCCACCCTAACTGTTCTCTTTTCTGTTTCTTTTGGGTTAACCTGGATGAAGCCTGGAAGTGCCAACGACGATGCCAAAATTGAGGCTCGTATTGCTGCTTGGGGTCGCAATTGCAAAAATGCCGTTGTTTCCCATATGGGAAGCGACGTTTCGATGTCCGATATTAATGTGACTCTCGGCGCAACACTTCAGTCTTCTATTGATGCGGGAGAAACAACACTCCAAGATATCAACCGAGGTGGATTAAGCTACAATTGGTCTGTGCCGAAGAAAAAAGTTTCTGGTTACTGTAATACTGACGGGAAAGGCAATGTTACAGAGTTTAAATTAGACTAAACGAACCAAGAGTCCCCCTTTTTCAGTGACAGGACTATCAAGGCTGCGTCACTCAAAACAGTATGGTTGGTATTGCAAGGTAAGGGTTATACCATTTTTCTTTATTCGTGTCCCTCATCCCCTTGCCCCTCTCCCTTTCTGAGATAGGGATTGGGGGTGAGGGCAATTAACCATCTCTGCCATTACTTTAGAAAAATGGTATTAGCTTGTTGCAGGGGTCTCCCTTGCAAGGCATTTCTAGAGGTTCCACCTCTTGTAAGTAGGTAGGTATTAAAAACTTTCAGATCCCCCCGCCTATCGGCACCCCCCTTATCAAGGGGGGCAGGGGGGATCGAACCTAAAATCCATTTTTAATTTAATTATAACCAGCTACTTATAACCTATCAGGGAAAGGAGGGAGACCCTCCCTTGTCTCATTCTAAGGTTCTATCTTGGTAACGAGACAAGACATCTCCAAAAATTTGTAATAAGAACTAGAAGTATCTAATTCCATTCTGCAAGCAGATTACAACATCTGCTCGAAAACTTGACAGACACGGGGTTGAAAGCGCTGACGGTGTTTTATTTTTAAAAAAGGGCGCATAAATTCGAGATAGCGAGGGGATAAACCAGAAGTATCGATGACTCGAATCGATCGCAATGTGCCTAATTGTAATTCCTTTTGAACCATCAATTCAGAAATACCGGCAGCTGCCGAACTATTCTCGATGATTGCCTTCACCATTTCTCCGGTATTTAACAGCAAAGTCACCTTTAATGTGCGTAAATCGATACCCCAATTCCGTAGCGCTTCCTCGAATCTTTGTTGAGTTCCCGATCCCGATTCTCGCATTACCCAAGGGGTTTCCACTAATTCGGGTAATTCGATCGCTTCTCTTTTATACCAGGGATGAGAACGTCCGACAATAATTAATAGGCGATCGCTGCCGACGATCTCCTGTTCTAAACAATTTGTTAAATCACTTTTGACTTCTCCCTCGATTAATGCTAGGTCAAAACGTCCGTTAGCCGTACCCAGACAGATTTCTTCCGTATTAGCTAGGGTGCAGTTGATCTTAATTGCCGGATAGCGCTCCTGAAAATCGCTAATTTTTGCCGGCAGCCAATAGTTACCAATAGTCAAACTCGACCCTAATTGTAGTTCTCCCCGTTGCAAGTCGTTAAATTCCGCCAGTCCCCTTTCTGTCAAAGTTACCTGGGTGAGAATGCGTTGCGCTTCTAATTGCAGTAAACGTCCTGTTTCCGTGATCTCGATATGACGACCGACGCGATGGAATAATTTCACCCCGTATTCATTTTCTAGGGAGGCAATGGCGGCACTGACAGCCGGTTGGGTGATATATAAAGCTTCTGCTGCTTTGGTGAAGTGGAGATGTTCCGCAGTCGCTAGAAAGATTTCTAGTTGATCTAGGGTCATTCTGGCCATGGCAAGGGGTTTTCCGTCTCTATTGGTCTTTCCATCATTTTAATTTATTAAATCAACAAGAAAGAATATTTGATTTTATTAATAGCTCTTTCTAGAGTGGAAGTAGGGCGATCGAGATCAGAAGACCCGATTAAGAAAAAAATCCTATGACTACCATGATTACTGCCATATCCACAGCAATAGCGGCCTTTATTGCCACCAATCTCGATGACATCCTGATTTTGACGATTCTTTTTACCCAAGTCAATCAACTTTTTCGCCGTCGTCATATCGTTATCGGTCAGTATTTAGGCTTTATCCTGCTGATTTTGGCGAGTTTAACCGGCTTTTTCGGGAGTTTCTTGATTCCGGCTCAGTGGATTCGTTTTCTCGGTCTTTTGCCGGTGATTGTCGGGATTCGGACTCTCTGGCAGCGAGAAGAAACCGAGACAGATAATCCTCTGGAGATGGCTGTAGAATCAGCACCGTCTTCTCCTTTGCTGGCCTGGTTTTCCCCTCAAACCGGTGCTGTGGCGGCAATTACGATCGCCAATGGTAGTGATAATATCGGCATTTATCTGCCGCTGTTCGCTAGTAATACTTGGCCAAATTTAGTCACTATCGTCAGCGTTTTTCTGATCTTGGTGGGTGTTTGGTGTTTTACTGCTCATCAGTTAACTCAATTACCGGCGATCGCTAATTTAATTACCAGTCACGGCAGCCACTTTGTCCCCTGTGTGCTGATCGGTTTGGGTGTATTTATAATCAAGGAAAGTCTTCCCCTCGCTTTCTTGGCCTTGTCCTTAAGCTATGGATGGACGCTTCTCCAGCAGCAAGCAGAATCTATTTAATTTCTGATTCAATACAAATACATTTAAAAAGAGATTTTAGATTTTTTCCATACCATCCATCACTCAAGTGCCATAGAATAACATCATCTTCTCAAGCACTCCCCTTAAAACCGACCCCTAGTCATCTCGATCATGTTATTTTTTCTCAAATCACCAGTGACGGAAAGCAAGACCAGCATTACACCGAAAAAAGTCAATCCCAATCGGGTCCGCGATCATCTGGCCAATGAACGCACCTATCTGTCTTGGATGCGAACAGCGATCGCATTAATGGGTTTTGGTATGGTTATCCTGCGCTTACGGGCCTTTCATCCTCCCCTAGTTCCCCGGCCCGGTTATGGCTGGAAATTAGGCTTAATGTTTGCTTTAGTGGGTTTATTGACCGTATTTTTGACCACGGCCCATTATTTTACAGTCAGACGAGATATAGATGAAGATACCTACGAACCAGCCGATCGATGGGTGGTACTATTTAGTTTAGCGATCGTTATTCTCGGTGCGGGAATTATCTATTTTGTCGCCACCAGTCCCGATCTGTTGATCGGTAGTATGATGACCTTCGAGTAAACTCTGGGGATTAGGTCGGTTGGAGTAGGCGCCAACTGACCGTGACTAGAACCGTATAAAGCAGTATTTTTAGGGCATTTTTGGGCAAATATTCCGATAATCTTGCTCCCACTACCACCCCCGGTATCGCACCTAACCAGATGGGAAGTACCAGATTCCAATCTACCGTTCCTAATCCCAGATGACCGATGGAAGTACAGGTTAAGAGGATGGACGCTTGCGATAGGTCTGTACCGACTAATTTGCGAGAATCAAGGTGAAAAAAGGTCATCAAGACCAATGCAAACAAGGAACCACTGGAAATACTGGTTAAACCGACCAGATAACCTAAAACTGCCCCTAATACCGTTGTTTTTATCTGACCAGAGCGAGTGGTTAAATCTAATTTTGGCCAGGACCAAGGGGACAAATCGGGAAAAAATAAGGAGATTAGTAGTTCCAGGGCCGCTAGGACAGTCACGATCATCAAGACAAGACCGATGATATGAGGCAACCATTGATCGAGATTGAGGGAGCTATTCTGCTGAAAATAGCGAAAACCGACTAATCCTAACAGAGAACCGGGTACACTGCCAATTACTAGCCATTTTACCACCTCTAACTCGATCGTTTGCTGTTGCCAGTGACGAACGGTGCCGACCACTTTCATCAACCCGGCCGCTACCACATCGGAACCCACTGCGGTGGTAGCGGGAACCTGAAATACAAAGATCAATAGGGGTGTAATCAAGGATGAACCACCAATTCCCGTTAATCCCACAACAATTCCGATAAAAAAGCTAAATATTGTCAATAAAGAATAGTCCATTTTTGCCTCAGTCGTCTCTCTTCTCCAGTGCGTTTCTAGTCGTTAAGGAACAAAATTAGTTAATTAAGCATTTAAAAGCGTAAAAAACAGTAATAGTAAGCTTTTATCGCTGTTTAATCTCTTTAGTCTCTGTTTATAACCAGTAATCTCCCGAATCGAAACTTAACTTAATTTTCTTGCTGTCTTGTAAAATGTAATTGTATTTTAATACGACTGCGATTGAATCATGGTTAAAATACAGTCAAGCCCTATACATTTTTTGGCCAGAGGATTAGCCACCATGAGTATCATCATCGAGCGAGTATCGAAGAAATTCGGCACCTTTACCGCTTTAGACAACATCAACCTAGAGATCAAATCGAATCGTCTGGTGGCACTGCTGGGGCCGTCTGGTTCAGGAAAAACTACTCTCCTGAGAGCGATCGCAGGATTAGAACCCCCCGACACAGGCAAAATTATCATCAACGGCAAAGACACAACCAATTTAAATGTGAGAAAAAGGAATATTGGCTTTGTTTTTCAGCATTATGCGCTTTTTAAACACCTGACGGTGCGTCAGAATATCGCTTTCGGTTTAAATATTCGCAAAGCTGCCCCGAACTACATTCAAAAACGAGTGGACAATCTCTTGAGTTTAATTCAATTGCAGGGATTAGGCGATCGCTATCCGGCCCAACTATCCGGAGGTCAACGTCAACGGGTTGCCTTGGCCCGGGCTTTAGCGGTGGACCCGGAAGTATTATTATTAGATGAGCCTTTTGGGGCCCTGGATGCCAAAGTTAGAAAAGAGCTACGGGTTTGGTTGCGACAGTTACACGAGAAAGTCCATGTCACCAGTGTTTTTGTCACCCACGACCAAGAGGAAGCCATGGAAGTGGCCGACGAGATCGTAATTTTCAATGAGGGTAAAATCGAACAGGTGGGAACTCCCGATCAGGTGTACGATCATCCGGCCTCTGCTTTTGTGATGAGTTTTATCGGCCGGGTGAATGTTTTGCCACCGACCTCGGCCGCACTATTCGGGCAGCTGGGAGGGGGTAGTAACGGAGTCAAAATTTTTATCCGTCCCCACGACCTAGAAATTCTCTCTTCTCCCAATGGGTCTAGCATTGAGGCAAAAGTCGAGCGCATTATCCATCTGGGTTGGGCCATCGATGTGGAATTAATTCTACCCGATCGCTCTCTCCTGATTGCCCATCTGAATCGAGAACAACTGGATCAACTGCATCTCAAAGTCGGGGAGCAAGTTTATGTTCGTCCTCGGGATGCTCGCGTTTTTGCCTAAAAGTAAACTTTCCAAAACTCGATTAAATTCTGTGGTGCGATATAGAGTTTTTCTCCTTGTCCCAATAATAGACTTGTCGCACCCACAGCATCGCCATACATGGTGTGATCAGGTTCCGCACAAAGTCACAGGCACTCATCGTCATCGAAAATTTTGGGTCTGAAACCCCGTCGTTCTACGACGGCTTTACTGTTAAATATGAGCATCGTTTACGAAATATATGCTAAAATGTGAGACATGGAAAAAGCCTACTCGTTCCGATTTTACCCCACACCCGAACAAGAGTCGCTATTGCGGCGCACTTTGGGCTGTGTAAGATTGGTTTACAACAAAGCTCTCCACGAACGAACACAAGCTTGGTACGAAAAGCAAGAAAGAGTAGGCTACGCTCAAACTTCT
>NZ_JADBVM010000156.1:0-7172 GCF_020244875.1 Microcystis sp. M44BS1 | reverse complement strand
TAAATCCTTATCTGGCAAGAGACTTAATTGATTAGTTCGCTCTAGATAAAAAACAATTGACAAAAATCGCTAAATGCCTTTCTATATAAGGGTTCCATCCCTTATAACCCCCGTCCATTGCATAACACAAACCAAAGAGCCTACACGACTCAGTCCAGATAAGCAAGATGGCTTACCACTACTACCGAATCACTACCGGAACACAAAATTCTAGCTCCAGGTTTTCGCGTGCTATTTTGCTGGTGTTTTTCAAAAAAAGCGGGAGATTTGCCATCTGGCAGGGTTGATCCCAGAGCGCCAAGAAAAGCGCGATCGCTCGTTGTTAAGCCTCTGCCTCATTGTCAAGGTTTAAGTAAATTTTGATATAAATTACAGGGCAAGAATGGAGGAGTTGGGGTGGCACCACAGAAACATTGTCCCCATTTACTCGGTTACAGTTTGTCTGCGAGTTGTTAACCATCGATTCAGGGAGCGTGAACTCTCGCTACTGCGCCGACCAGCTAATAGTCCTTCGATACCAATATGCTCATCTAGATCGAGCCATTCGATAGCACATCCATCCGCTAAGAGTTGCCAATTTTGACGCTCGGCGGGGGAGGCGTGCAGTAAACGAGGGTACCATGTTAGCGGAACGGTGATGCTGCGACCGTCGGCTAGGTCGATTATTAATTTATCGTCGGTTAGGGTCACTTGATGGGCAATTGGCTCGGTTTCAAGGGTCAAAGTAATCATGCCATGCGGTTAGGATTGCGGGTTGATGTTCTGTTATTAGTTTAGCAATCTGGTTTAATTCATGTTCTTTGAATCCTCGGTTTTTCTCTAAGGTAATGGGATCAAGCCAATATTTAGCGAGTTTGCGATCGCGTTTGACATGGATATGGGCTGGCTCTCGTTGATCTGAACTGAAAAAGATAAAACTGTAAGGCCCAACTTGAAGGACGGTAGGCATGAGAAAAGCTATTTTCAAGGTATATTTAGCTCTATGCTCTTATTATATGTCAATTTCTCTAATTCACAATTACCCACAAAAAAAGAGACTCTTGCGGATCTCCTGGGGTCATACCTTCAACTAACGCTTAGTTTTTTTCTGCCTGGGTGGGGCGGCGCTTGAAGCCAACTCCCAGAGCGACGACAGCCTCCAGACCGACGAGGGCAGAGGGTTCCGGGGTTTGAGCGGGAGGAGCAGCATCGCACTTAAACCCACAGCTGCAATCAATGTGCATGGTGCGTTCCCCCAAGAATCTATTAGTGGAGCAGTAGGAGCCACATTAGGGAACGCACCCTACGGCTGCGTTGTTAGACCGCGCCTCACCGAATCTCTTCTAGCACTGGCTCATAAGGCTTCAATCTTGACCTTACCGCCCTCAATGTTATCGACCTGCAACCGATATCTGTAAAGCAGCGCCATTCCTAGTAGAGGCTCTGTTTCTGATTCTGCAATATCAATCTCTTGGTACTGCCCATCCCATATCACAGTCCCAGTGTACAGATCAAAATAAGTTTCACTGCCATCACCCAGCGTGACAAAATCAGAACCACTCCAAGGTAAATTTAATGTAGCGATGATTGTAGAGGGCAAAGATAAAAATCCATTGAACCCGGTATCAATCACCGCGTCAACCGCTTGCAGTTGCCGATTTGAGTTTCCGACTACAATCGTTAGCGTGGCTTCACGCCGCAAATTTACAACACCTTCCATCATGGATTTTTCTTCAAACTCCGTGCCCCGAAATGATAAACAGCGCGATGTCCGATACGAATGATCCAAGGTTGGGCATCGGGGTGACGTTCAAAGAGCCGATTAGTTGCAGGCACAACGTTTTCATCGACTTCAAACTCTCCAGTTTCAATGTCGATCGCTACAATCTTACCTTCATTACCGGCTTCGACTTGCTGCCGAATGCCAGATTCGTAGAGTTTTTGCCCTCGCTCGGCTAACTCATCTTTGGGATAACGCCGTTGACGAACTGCCATCTGGTTGACCTCAACTCAGTATTTTGCCTTAATTATACTCTGATTTATTCTAACGAAGTGCTCCCGCTCTACTACTGATGAGCCGCCTCATTGGAAGCCCCCCAGTGGTGCACTTCAAATTTGAATCGGCGCTTCAATAAATGTGCATGGTGCGTTCCCCAAAAATTGATCGCTGGAGCAGTAGGAGCCACATTAGGGAACGCACCCTACAAGATCGGCGATCACTTTAACCCACAGCTGCAATCAATGTGCATGGTGCGTTCCCCAAAAATCGATCGCTGGAGCAGTAGGAGCCATATTAGGGAACGCACCCTACAAGATCGGCGATCACTTTAACCCACAGCTGCAATCAATGTGCATGGTGCGTTCCCCAAAAATCGATCGCTGGAGCAGTAGGAGTCACATGAGGGAACGCACCCTACAAGATCGGCGTGCTGCTACGCAGTGCCTTCGGCATCGCACTTTAACCCACAGCTTTAATAAATGTGCATGGTGCGTTCCCCAAAAATCGATCGCTGGAGCAGTAGGAGCCATATTAGGGAACGCACCCTACAAGATCGGCGATCACACTATTCGGAAGCTTGTCGGCATAACTACTAATTATACGGAAACTTTCCGTATAACACCCCTGAAAGTAACGATATTTGGAAACTTCCAGCATATCACTCCATTTAGACGCAATCACCAGAACTTTCCCCTATATCACGCCCAAAAGCGTGTTAGCCAGATTAGCTTACCGCAAACAATCTCCTTTTAAGGAGACTTATCACAGAAGCTTTCTAGAAATCTAGCAAAGATTCTTGTATCTGGCTGCACTTTGTTACAAAATTTCACTATTATTTCGGGTAAGGTATCGTAAATCCCTTGATAGATTCAATCGGGACTCACTTCTGGGAAAACCGCTATAGAGCCCCTGCAAAAATCAAAAATCTGACCTTAGGTGAGGAGAATCCGAGACAGGAGGAGAAAAAAGACAGGACAATTTAGTACAAATGCTCTACTCTCCCTGCTCTGGCGCTCCCTAGCTTACCAGAGGTCGATTATTCACTAAATGGTATCAAAAAAATCGGGTCTAAAACCTCGTCTTTACTCGTTTTATTGTAACGGGATTTGGTATCACAGCTGCAATCAATGTGCATGGTGCGTTCCCCAAAAAATCGATCGGTGGAGCAGTAGGAGCCACATTAGGGAACGCACCCTACAGCGATCGGCGTGCTGCTACGCAGTGCCTTCGGCATCACACTGCGATCGGTAACTCCGAAATCGTAACCAATCCGCCTTGGACTGTATCGACTTGCAACCGATAACCGCGCAACAGGCTCATTCCAATCAATGGCTCTGTCTCTGCTGCATTAATCTCGATTTCTCGATACTGCCCACCCCAAATCACCATGCCATCATAGATATCAAATAAGACTTCGCTACCATCGCCCAAGGTTGCCCGATCGCGGTAACTCCAAGACAATTCAAGTTCTCTAATAGTAGCAATCGGGAGACTCAAGAACCCTGTAAACCCTGTATCGATCACAGCAGTAATGGATTTAAGTTTGTCGCCGTTCCTCACAACCAAGGAAAGCATTGCTTCGTAATTCTGATTGACGTAACCCTGCATCATCATAGAGCGTCTTTTAAACTCCGTGCGCCGAAACGATGAACGGCGCGATAGCCGATCCGAACAACCCAAGGCTGAGCATCAGGCAATCGTTCATAAAGTCGCCGAGTCGCAGTCATCGTATCGTCGGCAAGCTCAAACGCTCCAGTTTCGATGTCGATCGCCACAATTCTGCCATGATTACCTTCCTCAATTTGGGGGCGCACCTGAGATTCATAAATCTCATCGCCACGTCGGGCAAACTCTTCTTTGCTGTAGCGGGGTTGTCGAACTGTCATAGATTTGACCTCTTTTCAACTATGCCCCTTCATTTTACCCTGAGCAATGGAGGTGTCTATCGTTGAGGTGGCGGAGGGGATTAAACTAGAAGTTGTTGGGTTTCCTTTTGTCAACCCAGCCTACATCTGACTTTAACTTGCATTAGGGAACGCACTTAAACCCACAGCTGCAATCAATGTGCATGGTGCGTTCCCCAAAAATCGATCGCTGGAGCAGTAGGAGTCACATTAGGGAACGCACCCTACAAGATCGGCGTGCTGCTACGCAGTGCCTTCGGCATCGCACTTTGTAAAATAGGTTGAAATATTGCAATAGAATCATTCTCCCGCAATGGTCAAAACTTTTCTGTAGAGTGTTTCGCTAATTCGGAATTCTGCTTTTAAGATTAGCTGATCAATAATCGGTTTAATATTCATAATCAATTCTTTTTGCTTGGCTTCGAGTAAAACGCCCAATATTCCAGTAATATTTAGCCCAAGAGATTGTGCGACTTTGCGTCCTTTTCTTTCATCCAAAATTAATATATCTGCGCCTAATTCTAGCGCTAAAATAATCCCTTCTGATTCTCCTCGGTCTAATTTATTGAGTAGTTGATTAACTTGGTTTTGCTGGGTGACGGGCCGTGTTTCTATCCAAGATAAGGTCATGATTTCAATCGTGCCAGGTACAGCGTAGCCTAAACTCGCCATTTCGTCATAAACGGCTTGAGGAATGATAATTGTTCCATAGAGTTGATGCAAAAGGGTTAACTGGTTAACGGCGGCTAGGTTGGTAATGGGTGAGGTGTCACTCACGACGATCATAGTCTGCCTAGTTTTTGTAAGGTTTGGATATCTTCTTCTAATTCTTCAAGGTCATAATGGACACAAATCTCTCTTAGATTAAGTTCGTGTTGAAATTGGAGGAGGTTCATGCCTGCAAGATGACGGGCTTTGCCAATGCTGATTTTGTCTTGTTTAAAGAGCATGATGGCGATTTCTAGTTTTAGCTCGTCTTCGGAGAGTCCTGATGCGGTCAGTATGTCATTAGGAATAACTACGCTCATAATTTTTAGGGGTTGGCGATTGTCAAATCAGCGATGGTTTTATGATAGCTCGCTTGTGTCTAGTGCCTTGAGGGAGGTTGATGATTTCTCCAATCTCCATTAAAAAGAAGCAAATATCAAATAATCCTCTTTTAAATAGCAAAAAAGAGACCCTTGCGGTTCTCCTGTTGTAATACCTTCAATTAACGCTTAGTTTTTGTCTGCTTGGGTGGGGCGGCGCTTGAAGCCAGCCCCCAGAGCGACGACTGCCCCCAGACCGACGAGGGCAGAGGGTTCTGGGGTGGTGGCGGGAGGAGCGGTATCGCACTTAAACCCACAGCTGCAATCAATGTGCATGGTGCGTTCCCCAAAAATCGATCGGTGGAGCAATAGGAGTCACATTAAGGAACGCACCCTACAATATTGGCTGCATACATATTTTAGGGACGAAGGAGACTCTGAACGCTGTTCCAAACATCTTGTTGATTGCCAAAACTAAATTTGACTTTGAGAGGAACTATATGAGCATCTTGACCAGAAGGTGATGCTAGATTTTTATTCAAGCAATGACCAGGAAGGTAAAATACAGCCTCTTGACCAGGATTTAGAGTGATTGGACAGTCTTCAGCATTAACTATGTTCTGGAATCCACGGCTTCCATTGGAGCCACGAGCTTCTAGGTTCTGAAAAATTTGACCTTTTGGGATAATAGCCTGAATTTTCTCGCTCGTGATATTCTTAATTTTGATACAAGCTTCATAATCTGATTCCTCAGAGTTTTGTGGGACTTGGGAACTTCTTTTATTAAGAATAATGCTGTCAATAGAAATCCCCCCAGAGCGTACCAAGTTAACAAGAGAATCACTGTCCGTGTCAATCTCAAATACTTGCCTGATCTGTGCAGGAGTAGGTCTCTCTATCGAAGGGCTATCTCCCAATAGACTATCGGTAGTAACATCTACGACTTCTGTCGTACTACCAAGTTTCTTTTCAGGCTCAGGCTCTGATGCCACTTCACTTATACTAAATGTGTCATTGAGAATTTTAGTTGCTACGAGTATCTGATCGTCTTTTGAAAGATTAGATGCTATTTCTAGTATTTTCCGTATTGTATCTTTCATACTTTTCGCTTACTCCAAATCTGCGCTTTGTTCATTTTTGTGTTGGAAAAACTTGATCAAGTGGCATGGTTTCACCTTTAGCTATTTCCTGACGCACCATTGCAGCCATCTGATCCCATTGCTCTTCTGTTGTGGCGGCGAAACGAGTTTCCCATTTGTGTTCATCTTCTAAATCCGCCAAAAATCGAGCCGCGATCGCATCTTGTTGTTCGGGTGGGAGTTGCTGGATTTGAGCAATTGCCTGTTGAAGCAGTTTGGTCATGGGTTCATCGCAATAAACACTACAATTTCCCTATTTTAACCGATGTTCAGAAAACTTTCGTCAGACTCAGGACATCTGTTATTTGTAGTTTTCTTTTTGTTTTCAGCCCAACTCAATAGTTTTTTCAGTGACGGAAACTTTCCGTATAACACTCTTAAAAGTAACGATATGGGTCAACTTTCGGCATATCACCCCATTTAGGCTCGATCGCCAGAACTTTCCCCTATATCACGCCCAAAAGCCTGTTAGCCAGATTAGCTTACTGCAAACAATCTCCTTTAAGGAGACTTATCATAGAAGCCTTCTAGGAAGGTAGCAAAGATTCTTATATCTGGCTGCACTTTGTCACAAAATTTCACTATTATTTCGGGTAAGGTATCGTAAATCCCTTGATAGATTCAATCGGGACTCACTTCTGGGAAAACCGCTATAGAGCCCCTGCAAAAATCAAAAATCTGACCTTAGGTGAGGAGAATCCCAGACAGGAGGAGAAAAAAGACAGGACAATTTAGTACAAATGCTCTGCTCTCCCTGCTCTGGCGCTCCCTAGCTTACCAGAGGTCGATTATTCACTAAATGGTATCAAAAAAATCGGGTCTAAAACCTCGTCTTTACTCGTTTTATTGTAACAGGATTTGGTATCACAGCTGCAATCAATGTGCATGGTGCGTTCCCCAAAAATCGATCGGTGGAGCAGTAGGAGTCACCTTAGGGAACGCACCCTACAGCTAATAACTTTCAGTGCGTGAAGACGATCGCACTCTCGGTCGGGTGCAGTGATTTGTTATACTGTCGCTTGATCGGGAGCTTAATAACTTTACGTCCACTGGCAATTTGCTTTTCTCTAAGATCGTCAAATATTGCCTTGAGATCATAATTAAAAGATTTTGCGTATTCTTC
>NZ_JADBVM010000155.1:0-4616 GCF_020244875.1 Microcystis sp. M44BS1 | reverse complement strand
GCCAAGCTTTTCTGGTCGGAACCCCCTAAGCCGAGTTTTCAAGGTGCTGCGCCGTCCACTTGGTTTTCGAGACTGGCCTTTTAATTCTAACGTAAAGCCAACCTAGAACGGCGGGGTTTCAGACCCAAAATTTCCGATGAAGACGACACAAGTAAGTTCCGATTTATCTAGTACAAATATGACATCTCCAGCAGATTCTTTGAGTTTTGAGCAATCCTTTCCAATCACCTTTGATTTAACAGGTTCCCACGATTTAACTGTATCGAGGGAAACTTCTCCCTTAGGAGTCCTGAACTCTAACCCCTCCCCATCTAAAGTCTCCTCGGAGGCCCCCACGGTTCCAGTCTCCCCTGCTACTACGAGTCAAGTGGTCTTTCCCGCTTCCCTCAGTATTAACTCTTCTGGTTATCCCACCAGTCCAGCGTCGAGTCCTGCCTCTGTACCCACCGCTGCCCCCGTCACCACCAGTCCAGCGTCGGGTCCTGCCTCTGTACCCACTGCCGACCCCGTCACCTCAGAGCTAGAACCGGCAGCAACTAGCACTCTTGCCCCTTATGCTCCCAATCAACTCATTGTCAAGTTTAAGCAAGGGATCGCCAGCGCCCAAGTTGCTCAGTTTCAGTCCCTCTTTGGTGCTGTCAGCACCCAGACGATTAGGCTAACGGGGGCGCAGGTTTGGAAGTTATCGGGGTCGCTCTCTGTGGAGAAGATTCTGGCAAAATATCGCTCCAATCCGATTTTTGAATACATACAACCCGACTATATTCGGACGCTGGGTACAATTAGTACCCAGGCGACATTCCCCAATGACCCCAGTTTTAATCAACTTTGGGGACTGCATAACACCGGACAAAATGGTGGTACTCCCGATGCCGATATTGATGCCCCTGAAGCCTGGGACATTCAAACTGGCAATCCTAATTTAGTGATTGGGGTCATTGATACGGGAGTTGACTACAATCATCCCGATTTGGCCGGTAATATCTGGACAAACCCGGGGGAAATTGCCGGAGATGGCATTGACAACGATGGCAATGGCTACATTGATGACATTCACGGTTGGGACTTTGCCTATAACGACAATGACCCCAGTGATGTTCATGGTCACGGAACCCATGTTTCGGGAACCATTGCTGGCAAAGGAAATAATGGGGTCGGCGTGACGGGGGTGGCTTGGAATGCCAAAATCATGCCGCTGAAGTTTTTGAATGATCAAGGATCAGGCTCTACCTCCAATGCTATTTTGGCAATTAACTATGCGACGGCCAAAGGAGTTAAGCTCACCAATAACTCCTGGGGAGGCGGCGTTTATAGTCAAGCCCTCTACGATGCGATTAACGCGGCGGGTCAGGCGGGAGCTTTATTTATTGCGGCGGCTGGTAATGATGCAAAAAACACTGACACAAGCCCCTCCTATCCTGCCAGCTACGACCTCCCTAATATTATTTCCGTTGCTTCTACCACCCGCACCGATGCTCTCTCTTCCTTTTCTAACTATGGCTTAACCAGCGTAGATTTAGGTGCGCCTGGTTCAGACATTTACAGTCTGGCTCCTGGTGGTGGATATGCGACCCTTTCAGGGACATCCATGGCCAGTCCCCATGTCACCGGGGCGGCGGCTTTGTTGTGGTCACAAAATCCCACCTGGACGGCACAACAGGTGAAAAACACCTTAATGAACACGGGGGATCCGATTGCGGCTTTAGCAGGGAAAACGGTTTCTGGTAAGCGGCTCAATGTTTTTAATGCTTTGGCGGCTAACTTACCTTCCGTAACCGTCAGTGTCAGCCCGGCCAGTGTGCAGGAAGACGGTACGACTAACTTGGTTTATACCTTTACTCGCACTAACTTAAACCTGAGTTCTCCCCTGACCGTTAACTTCGGGGCGAGTGGCATAGCCAACGCTGCTCCGGTGGGAAGCGACCCAGCCGATTACAACCTATTAACAGGTAGTGCTGTCACCTTTGACCCGACGACGAAATTAGGAACCGTCACTTTTGCCCCCGGTGCGACAACGGCAACGGTCGAGGTTGATCCGATTGCTGACACCGTACAGGAAAACAGCGAATCAGTTATTTTAACCGTCAATTCTGGGACGGGCTACATTGATGGTTCTCCTAATACAGCAACGGGAACTATTATTTCTGAGGAAGGATTTACCACCTACTTCTCGGATGATTTTGCCAATAACAGCCAGGGTTGGACTCTGGGGACAGAATGGCAAATCGGTGCCGCCACAACTTCTACGGGTCAAAATTATGGCAACCCTGATCCCGGAACGGACAATACTCCCACAGCCGATAATGGTGTAGCTGGGGTTGTTATTGGTGGAAATGCCTCTACAGCCTTGCACGGCTTCTATTATTTAACCAGTCCGGTTATCAACACCAGCACGGCCAATCAATTGTTCTTTGAATTTGCCCGTTGGCTCAATAGTGACTACACTCCCTATATGCAGAACACAGTTGAGATCTTCAACGGTTCTAGCTGGGTCAATCTCTGGAGTTCAGGAGCTTCTCCAGAAGTCCAAGATAACGCTTGGACCCCTCAACAATTTGATATTAGTGCCTACAAGAGTGCCTCAACTCAAATTCGTTTCGGGTTCAATGTTGGTAGCTCTGATGTATATACAGTAAGTTCGTGGAACCTTGATGATGTCAAAATCTATGGTGATGGCGGTGTTACGACAAAATCAATCTCGATCGCCAAGACCACCGATGGTAACGAAGCAGGTCCAGTGAGCAGTGTCTTTACCCTGACTCGTACAGGCGACCTCTCCAGTGCCTTAACCGTCAACTACACCTTGGCGGGTACTGCTACCCTCGGCAGCGACTACAATGATCCCAGTTTAGGCCAAGCCACCTTTGCGGCAGGTGCGGACAAAGCCACTATCACTCTGCCCACCAAAGATGACCTCTTGAGTGAGCCCAGCGAAACCATCATCACCACAATTACCGCCCCCGCTGGCTACACTATCACTGGACCCGACACGGCTACGGCGACGATCATCGATGACGACCTTGGCACCCTCACTCTGGTGAAAACCACCGATGGGAAGGAAGCAGGTCCAGTGAGCAGTGTCTTTACCCTCACCCGCACCGGCGACCTCTCCAGTGCCTTAACCGTCAACTACACCCTAGGGGGGACAGCGACTCCAGGTGTTGACTACACAGGCACTACTCCTAACAGCGTCACCTTTGCGGCAGGTTCCTCCAAAGCTACCATCACTCTGCCCACCAAAGATGACCTCTTGAGTGATCCCAGCGAAACCATCATCACCACAATTACCGCCCCCGTCGGCTACACTATCAGTGGACCCGACACGGCTACGGCCACCATTCTTGACAATGATGGTAACTTGGACAATAACAACTTGGTCGGGACAAGCTTTGCCGATGCCCTAGCTGGAGGGGGAGGTAATGACACTCTTAATGGTGCAGCGGATAATGACACCCTCGATGGCGGTGTTGGTGTTGACTTGATGGATGGTGGTGATAACAACGACACCTACTACGTGGACAATGTGGGCGATATCGTGAAAGAAAGCTCCGACGATGCCCTAGGTGGGACGGCTGATACGGTATTTGCCTCAGTCACTTATTCTCTAGCACCGGGGACACCTGGTAAGCAAGGATATGGGATTGAGAACTTGACCCTGACGGGAGATGCCAATATCAACGCTACTGGCAATGGCAAAAACAACGTCCTCACGGGCAACAGTGGCAGCAATGTCCTCAATGGCGGCCTTGGTAACGACACCCTCAATGGCGACTTGGGTCTGGATACTCTTACTGGTGGTGCTGGAAACGATTTCTTCAGGTTCGACAACGTAGAGAACAGTGATCTGATCACCGACTTCTCCGTAGCCAATGACACAATCATTCTGGCGAACAGTCTTGACGGCACTTTGACCGGCTCCCTTGGTATGGGGATCAAGGGTCTGGTCTTTAATAGTGCTAATGCGAACGGAAGTGTCCTTAACGCTGCCTGGTTCTTCAAGGGAGCGGGGTTCACTGGGGGAGCATCGGGAAACCCCGCCGGCATCTACGTCAACACTAGCAACGGCGACATCTGGTATAACGATTCCACCGTCGTCGGTAGTTACCTAATGGCCAATGTTGGGGCTGGTGCCGCGGCTGGCATGACCAATCTCGACTTCGTTTACAGAGTTTGACGTACCCCACGTCCGTTTACGGACGTGGATTCTTCTAGCATCACTGCTGTGAATTTATGGCTCAACGAGTCCACTTGAATTAGATTCCTGGCGAAATCCCACCCAGAGGTGGTTCTCTCCTCAGACTTTCGCTCCCTTACAGAAGCCTGTTCTCGGAGGCCCCTACGATACAGTTCAAAACCTCTAAAATACTTGGTTTCTCTGGTACTTGACGCTGAGAGCTTTTACCTATAGGAGCATTCCCCTATAGAACCCCATAACGGAGGCAGGGGGCGGTCGGCCGTTTTTGTAACGGGGATTTATACCTGGACTTCCCCCGTATAAACATACTAGCTATGGCTAAAAGTCTTACAGAGCCTGAGTTCAAGCAATGAAATACTAATGAACTACTGGACACAAAATCCTGAAGTTCTTACGCCGATAGGGTTTGAGGCAAAAATTT
>NZ_JADBVM010000154.1:0-10968 GCF_020244875.1 Microcystis sp. M44BS1 | reverse complement strand
TGACTACAATTATATCCCAGAGATCATAGCCAAAAACAATCATAGTTAATCAAATAATCGTCTGTACTGTGATTTGAATGATTAAATGAAAACTATGATTGTTGAGATTATGATTGAATGAGGATCATAATAGCAGGATGACTACAATTATATACCAGAGATCATAGCCGAGAAAAATCCTAGTCAATCAAATAATCGTCTGTACTGTGATTTAAATGATTGAAGGAAAACTATGATGGTTGAGATTATGATTGAATAAAAACTATGATGGCAAGATGATCAGAGTCATATCCCAGAGATCATAGCCAAAAACAATCATAGTTAATCAAATAATCGTCTGTACTGTGATTTGAATGATTAAATGAAAACTATGATTGTTAGGGTTATAGCACAATTATTACAATAATATCCCAGGGATGAGAGGCAAAAACAATCATAGTCAATCAAATAATCGTCTGTACTGTGATTTAATGATTAAATGAAAACTATGATGGTTGAGATTATGATTGAATGAGGACTATAATAGCAGGATGACTACAATTATATCCCAGAGATCATAGCCGAGAAAAATCCTAGTCAATCAAATAATCGTCTGTACTGTGATTTAAATGATTGAATGAAAACTATGATTGTCAAGATTATGCTTGAATGAGGACTATAATAGTGCGATTATTACAATTATATCCCAGGAATAATAGCCAAGAAAAATCATAGTCAATCAAACAATCAAAAAAATCATAATTTAGACACGATCATGGGTTAAAATAATAGTAATTTAGAATTGAGGATTGAGTTATGCCGCAACAAAACTGTGAAGCCGTCTTTGAAAATGGCGTTTTACGTCCTCTTGGTAATCTCCAACTCAATGAAGGACAGTGCGTTAAACTCATTATAGAATCCAATTCAATTTCCCAGCTTACTTCCCAAAAATGGTCAGAAACGGGGATAATCGCCCAGTTAACAGCAAATCCGATTAAAATTGAAGACTTCCATCCTCTTACCAGAGAAGAAGCGAATGAACGCTGGTGAATCTCAACCCTTCTTTATTGATTCTAATATTTGGCTGTATCGCTTCATTGTTAATTGTAGCGATACTAATGCCATCCCTAAGCAACAAATAGCTACAAATATTACGAATCAAGGAAACTTGATAATTAGTACACAAGTTGTTAATGAGGTTTGCTCAAATTTAATCCGCAAAGCAGGGTTTAATAATTTACAGATTCAAAATCTACTTGAAGAATTTACCCAAGGGTGTGAAATCTTACCTGTCTCCCTCGAAACCCTTGAGTATGCCGTGAAATTACGAGATCGCTATTTAATTTCATTTTGGGATAGCCTGATTGTTGCTAGTGCAGTTTTAGGCGATGCAACTATTCTCTACTCAGAAGATATGCAAGATGGTTTAATTATCAATAATAGCTTACAGGTTATCAATCCCTTTAAAGATTTAAACTCTTAAAAAGATCATTGACGAGAACTATAGCGTTTGTTATAAAAATGAAATGTAAACTAATCTCGAAAAACTGCTTTTTTAGCTTCTTCTAAATCGTCATCACTGATCACAACATCTTTCCATAAACCTTTAATTTGAGTCTTATTGCGAGAACCTTCAAAGCGATTCATCAGCAATCATCAAGAGTTGGGGATTGGTGGTAAGATTGTCAGAAAGGCGATCGCACTGTATAATCTTGATTAATATATAAGCTAATTCTACTCAATTGAACTAAATCACTATGAATCAAAAACCGTACCAAGTAGAAGCATTTTGGGATCGAGAGGCGCAAGTGTGGGTAGCAGAGAGTGAAGATATTCCGGGATTAGTCACCGAAGCTGATACCATCGAAGCTTTAACAGCTAAATTACGACAGATGATTCCAGAATTATTACAACTCAATCATCTAATTACTATTGAACCTCAAGCAGCGATAATTTTTGAACTCATTAGTCATCGTCAAGAATCAATTGAGTGCGTTGTTTAGATGGCTACTTCTTTAACACCTGCATTAAAAAAACTGCTCTCAGCAGCCGGATGTTATTTTGAACGTCAAGGGAAAGGAGATCATGAAATTTGGTATAGTCCTCTGACAGAAAGAAGATTTGTAGTTGATAATACTATTAAATCACGTCATACTGCTAATGCAGTTTTGAAACAAGCCGGATTATCTAAATCCTTTTGAAATCTGTAGAATCCTCCTCCATATATAAGCTAATTCTACTCATAAGAAGAAGAATAATGTAATGCTTCAATGCGATCTGCTTCGGCGGCTTCGGCTATAATTTCTGCTTCTATTGTTTCTTTGTTAGTATGATAGTAAGTCAAAGCGGCATAAACTTGTGCCAAAGAAAGATGAGGTATTTCATCGGCAATCTCTTCAGGACTATATCCTAATTTATACCAGATCACTATTCTTCGTACAGTAACAGCAGTTCCCGCAATAATAGGACAACCTCCATGAATTTTGGGATCGCTTTTTATAAAAGTGCCAATATTTATCTCTGTTAACATAACTTTCTCTGATTCAGTTTCAACTAATTAAACTAAATAGGATTCTATGCTTTTATCACCATTTTAGCATAGCCTAAACATTGGTCGGGGTAGGGGCGAAGCATTCGGATAGGAAATCTAGGATTTTAGCGATAGGTTATGCCCAAATGCTTCGCCCGTACAGTGATTTTCTGCAATTGAGGAATAACTGTTGCACAAGGCGGTTCAAAGTGTAATTCCAAAGCTTTTTGAAGATTTATTACTTTCTTCTGGTGTCCCCTAGGTCTGCATACTGTAATTCTTGGGCTGCCCATTTCTCCATTTTTTTTGCTCACCTCCACCTTGATTCCTTCTTTCAAAACTATACCTATCAATCGTTTCCCCTTTTTTTAAGTTTCTTCTCTTTTTGTTAAGAAAGCTCTGACTAATGGATAGGATGACCGGACATTCAAGATAAATTTTCACAACTCGATCGCTACAACTATCCAGCCAAGAACTACAATAACCCTAGAATCTGTCTAAAAAAAGGCCTATCTATGCAACTTTCGCCCCAAGAAAAAGATAAATTACTCATTTTCACGGCGGCACTGCTCGCCGAAAGACGCAAAAATCGCGGGATCAAGTTAAATTATCCCGAAGCGATCGCCTATATTAGCGCCGCCATCCTCGAAGGTGCCAGGGAAGGTCGTAGCGTCGCTGAATTGATGAGTTACGGCACTACTTTATTAACTTGCGAGGAGGTAATGGAAGGTATCCCGGAAATGATTACGGAAGTGCAGATCGAAGCGACTTTTCCCGATGGTACTAAATTAGTTACCGTTCACAATCCCATTCACTAACAGGAGATTTTTAGCAGTTATGATTCCGGGAGAAATTATCACACCATCCGGGGAGATCGAGATTAATGTCGGTCGCGACACCCTGCGTATTTCTGTGGCTAATACAGGCGATCGACCGATTCAAGTGGGTTCCCACTATCATTTTTATGAAGTTAATCAGGCCCTGGAGTTTCAGCGCGAATTAACCAAAGGAACCCATCTGAATATTCCCGCGGGTACATCAGTTCGATTTGAACCGGGAGACACGAAAGAGGTGGAATTAGTTACCATCGCGGGAACTGAAGAAATTTATGGCTTTAATGGTTTAATTAATGGTTCCCTCAAGGGCAAGAAAAAGAAAAAGTAAGGCCTTAACGGAATCGCTCAATTATGGTAAAATCAAGGCAACGATAACTAATTCTTTCCAAGACTATGACGACGGTAAAAATTGGCATCATTGGCGGCAGTGGTTTGTATAAAATGGATGCCCTCAAGGATGTGCGGGAAGTATCCCTCGATACTCCTTTTGGTTCTCCTTCCGACGCTTTAATTCTCGGGACTTTAGAGGGAACAGAAGTTGCCTTTTTAGCGCGTCATGGCAGAAATCACCATTTTTTACCGACCGAATTACCCTTTCGAGCTAACATTCACGCTCTCAAACAATTAGGGGTTGAATATATTATTTCCGCTTCGGCAGTTGGTTCCCTCAAAGCCGAAGTTAAACCCCTAGATTTAGTCATTCCCGATCAATTTATTGACAGAACTAAAGAGAGAATAGCGACTTTTTTTGGGGAAGGAATTGTTGCCCACGTGGCCTTTGGTGATCCCGTTTGTCCCCAATTAGCCAACATTTTAGGGGATGCCGTCGCTAGTTTAAACCTACCGGAAGTTACCTTGCATCGCGGCGGTACATACCTCTGTATGGAGGGGCCGGCTTTTTCTACTAAAGCGGAATCAAATCTCTATAGAAGTTGGGGGGCAACCGTCATCGGTATGACCAATTTAACTGAGGCCAAATTAGCCCGAGAAGCGGAAATTGCCTACGCTACCTTAGCTCTAGTTACCGATTACGATTGTTGGCATCCCGATCACGATCATGTCACGGTAGAAATGGTGATCGAAAATCTACACCATAACGCTATTAATGCCCAAAAAGTCATCCAAGAAACGGTGCGCCGTCTGGCAGCTAATCCTCCCGTTTCTGCCGCTCATTCTGCCCTTAAATACGCTATTCTTACCCGTCTAGATTCTGTTCCCGTCGCCACTAAAGAAAAATTAGCTCTCTTTTTGAAAAAATATCTTGAAGAAGTAGAGAAATAGTCGAGAAAAGTCGCCGATGAATCTAGAAATGGGTCATTTTTCTCCCTGTGATCCAGACGATCAATTTGACCCTTAACGAAGGCAGGGGGCAGGAGTCAGGAGATAGGAGATTATTTTATTTATTCTCCCCACACCCTGTCCCCACGAAAAACTTTTTGTCGCAAACCCTAACTAGCTAGATATTCTCTGATGTTGGCCTTGCGTTTTCTTAATTTAGCGATCGCTTCTCGTTCGATCTGACGGACGCGTTCACGACTGATATTGAGTCGAACGCCAATTTTTGCTAGGGTGAGGGGCTGCCCATTATCTAAACCAAAACGCAGACAAATCACTTCTTTTTGTTGAGGGGTGAGGTCTGCCATCAGTTTTTCTAAGTCCACCTGGAGGGAAGAATGGGCAGTGTAATCTTCCGGGGAAAGTCCCGTATCTTCCAAGAGTTCTCCTAATTCCGTGTCTTGATTGTCCCCCACCTTTAAGTCAAGGGAAAGGGGTTGACGGGACCTTTCCAAGTAGTCTCGCACCTGTTTGGGAGTTAGGTCTAATTCCTCGGCTAATTCGGCAATGGTGGCAGCGCGACCTTTATCTTGAGCTAGTTGACGCTGGGCTTTTTTGATTTTATTCAGTTTTTCGGTGATGTGGATGGGCAGACGGATGGTGCGACTTTTTTCTGCGATCGCTCGGGTGATAGCTTGGCGAATCCACCAATAGGCATAGGTGGAAAAGCGATAGCCTTTGGTGGGATCGAATTTTTCCACACCTCTTTGCATCCCAATGGTTCCCTCTTGGATCAGATCTAATAGATCTAGATTGCGTTTTAGGTATTTTTTGGCGACGGAAACCACTAGACGCAGGTTCGCTTCTACCATCTTGCGTTTGGCGAAATCCCCTGCCCCCAATTCTCGACGGAGTTGTTCTTCACTAATTTCCGCCGCTTCTGACCATTGGCGATCGCTGGGTTCCCTGCCGAGTTTAGCCCTTAGGGATTCCTTGATTTTTTCGAGAAAAATTAATCTTTGCACCTGTTTTGCGTAGAGAATTTCTTCTTCATGGGTGAGAAGGGGAACTCGGCCAATTTCTCTGAGATAGGCGCGAACTGGATCGGTGGGGTTTTTCGAGGTTTTCATGAGTGCGCGTCGGTTGAGGGTTGATATTCAGGGATTGATGGCGTTTTTCAGATCGCTTCCCCAGGGGCAGTTAAGGAGATGCTATCAGGGTTTTTTCTAGTTTTGTAAAGAGATTAGTAAGTGATTACTCAAGGATAGAGAGAAATCTAATTGAAGATTTAATTGCCTCTATAGTCCTTTTTTTGGCTATATATAGAGTTTATGGGCATAAATGGCAAGTAGTAAGAACCTTGGTTGTTTAACCAATATTACAACAATTATTAAATATTGTAAAGTTTATGAGAAAAAAAATTATCCCTATTGGGAACGCACCGATGAAGGGGAGGTTTGAGTATCTGTACCCATAGATTACCCAAAGGTTTCCAATCAGGATGCAATCTAGATGACAAAATGAGCAACTTTCTCAGATAGCGATCGCTATCTGAGCGGTGAGGGGAGTAGTCATACTAAATCCTGTTTAAAAAGTATAGGATAGTGGGGTGTGGGGTGTGGGGAGAAACAATTCATAACTTGAGAGTTAATCACACTATTAAAAAGGGATTTGGTATCAGAGGAAGTTCGTACTTTTGTACTAAAATGTCCAATAGGCAGTTTAAATGCAGTAAAGCCGATATTTTCTAGCAAATTTCTTGATTGTCAGCCCTTGGCTGGCAAAAAAGCAGCGAAAAAATCACAAAAATCCGCTGAGATGTCTTCCCAAGACATCAATTAGGGTCTGCTGAAAAAGTCGCTCAGGGAATTATGTGATATTGTCTGGCAATTTTCACTGGTATCGAACGCCTCAATGGTTCTAATCGCCGCACCTTCCCCACCGGTGCGTTGCTGGGGGTGGGGAATGACGCTTAAATGCTATTTTGGTTTAGTTTGGACGCTAATAGGGCCATTAACCATGGTTTGACAGGCTAAACGATAATTTTCGGGTTTTTTCTTCAGACGGCGCTGCTCAAAGTCGGTTTTAGCGGAGAGATTTTCCATCCCCTCGACAATTGCCACTATACAAGTACCACACTGACCGTAACCGCCACAATTCCTCAATTTACCGCCAAAAGTGTAGATATCAACGCCATTCTGGATTGCTTTCTCTCGTAAATTCGCCCCATCTGCCGCTACCACGATCTTATTCTCTTTGACGAAGTTGATGTTACCCATGACTGTGTTACCCTAAATTTTTGCAAATTAATATTAAAAAATATTAAATTTTTTTGATTGTAACATTTTTGGCTCGCTGTTCTAAATATTCGGCGATGCCAATAGCGATCGCTTTTTTGCCGATAAATTTCCCCAATGCCGCTTTTGTGACCAAATAAGCCACCTGTTCCCCTTGATCGCCCTTTTCCTCACCCCTATTAGCAATGACGGCCTGATAGCCCTTTTCTAGGCGTTTACGGGCGATTTCCAGTAACTCCTCCTGACTGACTCCTTCCTGATACTTGAAAGTGACCATCTCTAAATCGGGAAATTTTTCTCTCACCTTGTCAATCACTTTTTCCGTCGGCACAAAATTAAGATTTAACGGCCCACCACTGGGAATTTTACCCAAAAAAGGGCTTTCTAAGCGATAATCTGCCACTGCTGCCGAGAAAATCCCAAATTTATAATCTTTACTCTCTAATTCTCCCATCACCTTCCCTAGATACTCGTCATAAGTTTCAATAATTTCGTGGGGTAAATAAGCGGGGGGTGTATAGCTGCCGCGTCCGTGGATTAACTGCACCTTTGCCCCGCGCAGGTATAATTCTTCTGCAATAGCGACTCCTAACTGTCCGGTAAAACGATTGGTTAAACGACGGATATTATCGATAATCACGGGTGTGGGTCCACCAGTGACTAAAATCGGCATATTTTTCAGCACAGAATTACTGAGAATCCCACAGGCTGCCACAGTGATCTCTTTTTCCCCGGGGAGATTGTGTTTACCGTAATCATCCCGGGGTGACATAATCTGGACTCCCCAGCGATCGAGCGTTTGCAAAGATTCGGTCAGAATAGCATTATGTAAACTGCCGTGCATGGTGGGGACGAGCAGAATTTTAGTTTTTCCCTTTTCCTGTCGTCCTAAGGCCGAGGCCAAGCATGAAGTGATCACTCCGTCAGCAATTCCGTAACGAAACTTATTAATCGTGTTATAGGTAGCGGGGGCGACTAAATAAAGATCAAAGGGAGATTGATCGCTTAAATGTTCTGCTTTTGCCGTTAATTGACTAACTACGGGATTAACCGTACTCCATTCCAAAGCTTCCTTAGTGACGTATCTTAAAGCTTCTTCTGAGACAAAAGCCACGACTGTGGCCCCGAATTTCCGCAAAGATCGGGCAATTAGCGGCGCTTTCATGGCCGCAATCCCTCCCGTTACCAGTAAAGCAATCCGTTTACCCCAGAGATGATGACTCTCTAAGGGTACTTCGCGATCGCCTAAGTCCGAATCCGTGGGAGAGGAGAAATTCCAAGTCATAAATTTGGGGAAATGGGGAAATGGGGAAATGGGGAAATGGGGAAATGGGGACATGGGGACATGGGGGAATTCAACTAAAAAACCCCAAAACCCCAAAACCCTAAAATCTCAATACCCAACACCTTCTAACTGATAACTGATAACTGATCACTGATAACTGATAACTGATCACTGATAACTGATTTGAAGATTTGTCTATCCCTGACCGAGAAACTGGTTATGCTAGTAAATAAAGGGTTGCTTCAGTGTTCTTATGATTGACAAAATTTTAACTAAAGTTCGATCGCTTGCCAAGCCGCTATTAGTTCTAGGATTAGTGACAACGCTGATTTTAGGTTCTATTCCCAGTGCTTTAGCGGCATCGGGGGGTAGAATGGGTGGCGGTAGTTTTCGCGCCCCTAGTCGCAGTATTAGCCCTTCTAGGGGTGGTGGTTACAGTTCCCCCGGTTACGGTGGAGGTATTGGTTTTCCCTTCCTCTTACCCTTCTTTTGGGGTGGTGGTGGCGGTGGCTTAATTTCTCTGTTAATCTTTTTTGCTATCGCCAATTTCCTCGTTAATGCTTTCCGTAATGGTGGAGGCAGTGATGAGAATGGTATGACGATAGAATCCGGTTATGAAACCGTCTCCGTGGCTAAAGTACAGGTGGGTTTGTTGGCTAATGCCCGTTATCTGCAACAAGAATTAAATCAAATCGCCCTAACTGTGGATACTAGCACCTCCGAGGGACGCATCGAAGTCTTACAAGAATCGGCCCTCGCCCTGTTACGTCATCCGGAATACTGGGTTTATGGTAACGTCGATTCTCAACAAACCAGCCTCAGCAGTGCAGAAGCGAAGTTTAATCAGTGGTCCCTCAACGAACGCGGTAAACTAACGGCGGAAACCTTAACTAATTACAATAATCAACTGCGTCAAGGTTCTAGAGACAATATTTTACCCGAATCGGCTGGGGAATTAGCTAAAAGCGCACCGGAAGGCTATATTTTGGTGACTATTTTAGCCGGCATCGTCGGTAAATTTTCCCTACCGAAAATTAATGATTCCCAAGATTTGAAACAGGCCCTGCAAGAAATTGGTAGTATGGGAGGCGATCGACTTTTAGCGGTAGAAGTGATTTGGACTCCCCAAAGCGAGGGTGATATTCTCAGTCAAGACGACATTCTCGCCAATTATCCCGATCTGAAATTAGTGTAGTTTGTCGGGGGATAACCCTAGATATTGCCCAAAATCTCCCTTTTACAGGGAGATTTTTTGATTATTAAGGATATTGCCGCCGTTAACAATATAATTCCTGAATCCACTGCCATTCTTGGGCTAATCCTTCGGCTAAAGAAACTTGGGGATTATAACCTAGAATAGTACGGGCTTTGGTGACATCGGCGGCGGTGTGACGGGCATCTCCTCGGGCGAGTCCTTGATGCGATCGCTCGATCGGTTTACCGATGACTTTTTCCATAGTATCCAAGACATCCAGCAAAACCACGCGACTACCACCACCAATATTAAACACCTCCCCCACCGCTTCCGGTACGACGGCAGCGGCTAAATTAGCGGCTACAGCATCGCTAATAAAGGTAAAATCGCGGGTTTGTTTGCCATCCCCGTAGATGCCGATGGCTTGACCTGCGATCGCTGATTGAAAAAACTTATGAAAAGCCATATCGGGACGTTGCCGCGGTCCATAAACGGTGAAATAACGCAAGGCAGTGACGGGAACGTGAAAATTCTGGTGATATAGCCAACAGAGTCTTTCTGCCGCTAATTTGGTGATGCCGTAGGGTGAAACTGGTTGGGGACAAAGGGTTTCGGGAGTCGGCATCGTTTCCGCATTGCCATACACCGAGGAAGTGGAAGCAAAAACCATCCGTTGTAAAGACGGGGTTTCCTTAGCGGCCTCAAGAATAATTTGAGTAGCATTTATATTCCTTTCGGTATATTGACGAAATCCATCACCCCAGCTTGCTCTGACTCCTGCTTGGGCTGCCTGATGGAATAATACTTCTACTCCTTGCAACAGTTGTCGCCAGTCGAGGGCTTGTATATCCGCTTCGATTAACTTAAATTCGGGATATTTGGCTAGAATATGGGCATTTTTGCGCTTTAAACTGGGGTCGTAATAATCGTTAAATTGATCGATACCGATCACCTGATCTCCTTGTTCTAAAAGCTTTTCTGCCAAGTTAGAACCGATAAAACCCGCGACACCAGTAACAATATGAGTAGCCATTTAATCCTAGTCGTTGATATTTTGTATCGATTGTAAGCTAAGACGCATTTAAGTAGGGTTTGCGGCAAAAAGTTTTTCGGTGGGGGCAGGGTGTGACCCCCCCAACCCCCACCCCCCCTGCCCCCCCGACATCGGGGGGATCGGGGGGGCGTGTGGGGTGTGGGGTGTGGGGTGTGGGGTGTGGGGTTTTGTCGATTTTTAGGTGGTCAATTACCTAATTTTCAGGGAAAAAGTGCCTAAATTTCCCCCAATCCTTTTACTGTTGCCTCTTGTCTCGTCTCAACAAGCAATTTATACTAAATTCGTTGAGTAACGCACAGAAAACGGGTTTCTCGGAGAAACCCGTTTTCTACTCATCGGAAATTTTGGGTCGGAAACCCCGCCGTTCTAGGTTGGCTTTACGTTAGAATTAAAAGGCCAGTCTCGAAAACCAAGTGGACGGCGCAGCACCTTGAAAACTCGGCTTAGGGGGTTCCGACCAGAAAAGCTTGGCAGGGTAAAAAGTCGCGCGCAACAAGTACAAGAAGCTATAGGCGGT
>NZ_JADBVM010000153.1:0-75767 GCF_020244875.1 Microcystis sp. M44BS1 | reverse complement strand
GGGACTTGCGCTTTGATAATGTACCTTTTGGGCGAACGCAGTTCGCCCCTACATTGTGGACAAAATCCGTTACTGTAGGGGCGCAAAGCTTGCGCCCTCCGATCGATTGGGATATTATTCCCACGCAACTCCCTTGGCACAGTGGGGAAAAATTCTGCCTCAATCCAATTGGAGGTGATGGCCAAGGAGAAAATGGGTAAGATCACTATTGACAAATAAACCAAAATGGCATATAACGATAACATCAATAAATATAATGATTAAGATTTACTTTTATCTATAGTTAAATACTATTATTCAGTTAATAATCCTAATTAATCTCCAAATGTATCTTTTTTGTTGACTTAAAATATTTTTGTTGAGAACGTAGGTTGGGTTGAAGCATGAAACCCAACGCCGGCATGGGTTACGCTACCGCTAACCCATCCTACAAATAATTTTGCCTCCTTGCTTAATAATCCTAATGAGTCTCCAAATGTATCCTTTTTTTGACCGAGACCGAAAATGCCTAAGTCCCAATAGACTAAAAAATTAATTGAACCAGAGCTTGGTTCTCTTCTCTGAAAATCCAAGCAAATCGAAGATGTATTTTTGTTAACTAATCGGCTCTTCTCGACTTTGTGTGATAATTTTTGCTTATATAATTTCAAATACTTATCGGGAAAGACTTTAAGGACTATTTTCTTAAATAAACTATCAGTATAGACCTCGTTTTCACACAGGACTCAGAAGAGCCTAATCCTTGCCTAATCTAGATTTGCATGATGTTATAATAGAAGAATTAAAGGAGAAAATTATCGGTAAGTTTTGGTAGATTTGAGTAGATTTTAGGGGGGGGGGAAGTATCTTGGCAAGCTCTGCTTTTAGTAAATATAAATAAAATAATAAAATAAACCGGAAAAAGGGGATTGCCGAATGAAGATAAGAAAGTGGAATTCAAGGAAGGGGGAACGGAGTGAAGTCAATGTTTGGGGGGGACTTTAATAATCCAAAATCCAAAATTATCAAATCATCGCCTGATTCGGTAACGCAGGAGAAAAAACATGGATAAAGTGCAGGTTATCGTTATAGAGGATCACGATCTAACCCGCATGGGGTTAGTGACGGCTCTCCAGCATCGGGAAGGTATTCAAGTGGTAGGGGAAGCGATCAGTGGATTACAGGGACTGAAGCTGCTAGAGGAGACTAAACCCGATGTGGCGATCATCGATATAGGTTTACCCACGATCGATGGGATCGAGTTAGTGCGACGCTTCCAACAAAATCGGGGCGAAAACAGCTTGGCCACGAAAATCCTCATGCTAACCATGCACAAAACCCCAGAACTGGTTTTAGCGGCTTTTGCTGCTGGGGCTGATTCCTACTGTATGAAGGATATTAGCGTCGTTGACATCCTCACCGCCGGGGCCGGACGGTGATTCCCGGCAGATCAAACAAACTTAATTGAACGAGCGACCGCTGGGTTGACGCTTCACGGGATGATGCTTCTTTAACAGAAGTCTTACACTTTCCTCCACGTCCGTTTTTTGAGGTCTCCGATTGCCCACCGGCGACCTTGATATTTACCGCAGCATTGATGTCTCGATCATGGAAAGTCCCACAGAAAAGACATTCCCACTCACGGATATTTAATGCTTTCTTACCGCCGATATTCCCACAACAGGAACATCGCTGAGACGTTGGCTCCCATCGAGAAATTATCCGAAAATCACGCCCATATTTATCAGATTTTGCCGATAGCATATCTCGGAAAGAACGCCATCCTAAATCTGATATAGCACGGGATAACTTGCGATTTTTAACCATTCCCGATGTGTTTAAATCCTCTAAAATTATCGTTTGATTTTCACGAACAACTCTAGTAGATAGTTTATGCAAGAAATCAGTGCGAGCGTCTTTAATCTTTGCGTGGATTTTAGCTACTCGTTTCCTAGCTTTTTCCCGTCGTTTACTTCCTTTCTGTTTTCTAGAAAGGTTTTTCTGTGCTTTTCTTAGTCGTTTTAATCGTTTCTTTAACGGTTTCGGTGCGTCTATCTTTTCTCCTGTTGAGAGGGTAGCAAAGGTAGCAATCCCTAGATCAATTCCCACTGACTCCCCATTATTGGGAAGTATTTCGGACTGAATCTCGACAACAAAGCTGAGAAAATAGCGATCCGCCGCATCTTTAATCACGGTGACGCTAGAAGGTTTAGAAGGTAATGGACGACTCCAAACTATTCTTAGATCACCGATTTTCGCTAAAGTAACGCAGTGCTGGTTAACGGTAAAACCATTGTCAGTAAATCTTGCTGATTGCTTAGATTTACGCTTCTTAAATTTAGGAGGTTTGACTTTTCTTCCTTTTCTCTCTCCCTTGCAAGATGCAAAGAAGTTAGAGTAAGCAGTCTCTAAGTCTCTCAAAGACTGCTGTAAAGGTATAGAAGAAACCTCAGTTAACCACCGCTTTTCTTCTGTTTTCTTGACTTGAGTTAGTCTTTTAGATAACTCAGTATATTTTGGCTTTTTCTCCCCTTGTCGATAGAGTTCTTGACAGTGAGCCAAGGTATCGTTCCAGACAACGCGCACACACCCGAACAACTGAGACAAAAGCCTCTTTTGTTGGTCTGTTGGGTAAATACGGTATTGATACCTCGCTTTCATTGGGTTAAGATGTGTGTGTCTGTATTTATTTTAACTAGGTCTGTTAATAATGTCAAGTCAGTTGCGAAGAGAAAGAAACTCTGTTTCCGATCTAAAGATACACTTGGTCTGTGTGACAAAATACAGAAGAAAGGTCTTTACTGGTAAAAGTCTGACTTTGGTTGAAAAGTCTTTTAGGGAAGTTGCGGAAAAGATGAATTTTCAGATATTGGAATTTAATGGGGAGTCTGATCACATACACGCATTGATTGAATACCCGCCGAAACTATCTATTTCCGTAATGGTCAACTCTTTAAAGGGAGTCTCTAGTCGTAGGTATGGACAAGCTGGGTATCCTAAGCCATACGGGAAAGACGCTCTTTGGTCGCCCAGTTATTTTGTGTCTTCTGTAGGAGGTGCGCCACTGGAAGTTCTTAAGTGCTACATCAAAAATCAGGAAAAGCCGTCGTCAAACGACGGGGTTTTAACCCAAATTTTCGATAAATTAGTCGAGGCGATTTATTGCACCCAGGAAGGCAATCCCTGGATCGATCCTGCGATCGCCAATATTGTCCTGCAACAAGTGCGCCAAAAAGTTCCCGTGGGTGGGGCTGCCGGGGCGAAAACAGTGGCAATTCACGGCGTTGACCGGGAATGTCGTCAATTATTGGAAAATGCGCCCCTAACGGGACGAGAGCTAGAAATTCTCGATCTGATTGTTGCGGGTTACAGTAACGCTCAGATTGCCGGCCGACTCTATATCACCATCGGCACGGTGAAAACCCATGTCCGCAATATCTTAAATAAACTCTCTGTGGATGATCGCACTCAAGCGGCAGTGCTGGCCCTGCGATCGGGATTAGTGGCTTAAAAAAAACCGGCACCCTAACCATATAGGATGCCGGTTCGGTCAAAACTAAAAACTAGACTTGGGCTGCCACTTTTGCTTCGGCTGCCATTAGTTTTTCGTAGGTTTCACGCATTTTGAGACCGACTAACACTTGGAATAAACCCGTACCATTGGTGGAACCGGGATAATCCTTGTGTTTGAGCAGTAATTCCGTCATTTCACCGTAGTATTTAGTGCCGGTTTTGCTCAAATGGCTTTCGATGTAGATCATTTCTTCCAGGTTATCGAATTGACCATCTAGTTCCAGAATCGACACTTCATTTCCCAAGAAGCCATCCGGACCATAGTAGAGTTTAATACCGGGATAAGCGCAGGTCAATTTACGACCACAGGGCCGCCAATCGATGGTGGAACCTTCATCAAACAGATAAGCGGGTTCAAAGTTTTCTACCCCTTCTTTCTGGATTAAACGGACCCGTAGTAATTTACTTTCGTGATCTTCAAGTAATTGGGTGGGTAGCACTTGAATCACCACGTCAGCGTACTGTCTTTGGGGATCGATATAGGCACTGAAATCCGGTTTTCTAGAATTAATGGCCGCCATCACATCATCATAGGTGTGACCGCGCTCGGCCATATCCCGTTGAATTTTCCAGTTAACTTTGACTTCATCGCTAATATCGAGATAAACGCTGAAATCTAATAGGGACCGGACTCGTTCATCATATAAGGGGTGCAGTCCCTCGATCACGATTACCTTATTCGGTTCGATGATTTCGGGGGGATCGATCATCCCCGTTTCATGATTATAAATAGGTTTATTAATGGCTTGACCTCCCTTGAGAGCTTTAATCTGCTCATACATCAGGTCAAAGTTATTCGCTTTTGGATTGAGTGCGGTGACACCCACCTCTTTTCTCTGTTTGCGATCGAGGCAATGATAGTCATCTAAACAGATCACTGTCATAAACTCGGCCCCGAATAAATCGGTCAAACGACGTAAAAAAGTAGATTTCCCACAGCCGGAGTCCCCAGCTACACCGATTAGAACCACGCGCTCTGGCTTATTGGCCATAGTTTCCCTCTAAATACACAACTAATTGTTAACCCATAGTAGTAATTAAACCAGACTCTGGATCCAGCAGCACCCCGCCGCCACAAATTTCTGCTGCTGACAGGTTCGGCAAGAGTCTCACGCTAGAATGAGTAGGTATTTGATACTAGATTCTCTGTTCAGATCATACCGGAATCAGTGACCAAAATCAGTTATCAGTTATCAGTTATCAGTTATCAGTTATCAGTTATCAGTTATCAGTGAAAGGACAGCACTGTTAACGCTCTTCTGGAACTTTCGGAAATCCCCGACGGAATCCAGATTCTGAAACCCTTGGTTGACAAGTGATCGCTAACTTTTTTTCTAATAAAAACTCAAATTTCGGGTTTCTGTTAGTTAGCGATAGCTTGAAGGCTTACCCCATAAGAGAGCTAGAGTTTAGAGACTGTAAGACTTTTGCCAGACTCCCTCCAAGAGCGTTAAGTAGTCGTGCAAAATTAATTTCCTAGTGAAGATAGGCAAGGGGCAAGAGGCAAGAGGTGGTTAGATATGTGTAATTAATTTTGCTTAGGTACTTAATGCTATTTAGGGCTTGCTGAATAAATCTAAAAACCTTTTTGGATAAGGCTTTTAGACTTTTTTTCCCTCAAAAAGTGCCGACCATTGGAGTGATTGGGGGGAAAATTCAGGTAATTTTTCCCTGAAAATTAGGTAATTGACCACCTGAAAATGGGTAAAACCCCACACCCCACCTGCCCCCCCGATGTCGGGGGGGTTGGGGGGGGTCACACCCTGCCCCTAGGAAAAGCTTTTTGCCGCAAACCCTATTTACTCCTCCTTACTAAAAACCCAGATCTGATAACTGATCACTGATCACTGATTACTGAGAGGCTGCGGTGGATGTGGAGAAATTTAGTCATTTCCTCCACTGCTAGAGGGCCACTGATGCGATTGCCTTGCATTCTCTCGCAACCTAATTCTTGCAGGATTTCTAATTGTTGTTGGGTTTCTACTCCCTTGGCGATCACTATTAAGTTAAAACTTTTCGCTATCGCCAACAATGACGAGATAAAACGGGTATCTTGGGGATTATTACTCAGGTTTTTCGTTAAAGATTGCTCTATTTTCAGTTTTTTCACGGAAAATTGACCGAGATAGGCGATCGACGCGTAACCGCTGCCAAAATCATCAAGGGTGATACTAATACCCAATTCCTGCAAATCCCCAAGAATTCGACCAGTTTCGCTGCTATTTTCTAGTAAACTTGTTTCGGTTATTTCCATCTCCAGAAAGAAAGTCCCGATTTTGGTTTCAGTCAAGACTTCTTTGAGGATGGTGAGCAACTGGGGATCCCGCAATTGGTGCGGGGACAGATTGATCGAGATGGGAGTGTATAATAATCCTCGCTGCTGCCATATTTGTGCTTGTTGACAGGCATTTTTCAGTACCCAACGATTAAGCTCAAGGATTAACTCGCTTTCTTGGATTAAGGGTAAGAAACGATTAGGAGCGATTAATCCGAATTGAGGGTGTAACCAGCGCAATAATACCTCTAACCCTTCCACTTGTCCCTGAGTCATATTAACTTGCGGTTGATAGTAAAGAGCTAATTCATTATTTCTGATTGCCTGATAGAGAAAATATTCAACTTTAGAACTACGAGTATTTTTAGGGTGAACATTAACTGACTCTATCCTGGAGTTATTATTGTTGATATTATTCTTGACCGCTACTAAATTTTCCTCCAGTTTCTGTAAAATTATTTTTCTGTCTGTGCCGACGGGGGGACAGATAACTGAACCTAAATTTAATCGCACGGCTAGGGAGTGATTTTCGATTTCGTAATTATTTTCTAGGGTTTTAATAATTCTTTGACTAACTTTTTCCAGATCATTAGCATTATTAATTTGTGGCAGCAGGATAATAAATTCGTCCCCTCCCCAACGAGCGACTATATCCCCCGATCTCAAATTTTTTCTTAACCGTTCACTGACGATTTTTAAGAGCTTATCTCCCAGTCGATAACCTAGTCGATTATTGACATTTCTTAGCCGCTCTACATCCACTAATAACAGACCGAGCATTTGATTACTTTTCTGGGCATTATTAATAGCATTTGACAGATATTCATTAAAGAGAGAACGGTTAGGCAAATTCGTGAGAATATCTAGGAAAGATTCCTCTTGAGTCCTGTTATCAAAACTAATGGTCTGGGATGGGGAATGATGGAGAATTAGGGTACTTTTCGTGTGGAGGTTATCCTGGCTATAATTTGCTTCATTTTCCGTCAGATCCACTCGTAGCTGTCCTGAACTTTTAACCGGTGCTTGCTCTATTTTTTCTTGACTGGCTATTAAATGAAAACTGGCATTTATATCACAGCCAAAGTTAATTAAATCACCATCTTTTAATTCATGAACCAAGCATTTAGACCCATTGACATAAATACCATTATGACTTTTATTCCCTTCTAAATCACCATCAAGAATCCAATAGGAAAAATTTTGGCGATCAATACTCTTTTTAATTAAAGTCGCATGATAGCGAGACGCGTATTTGGAGCGAAGAACAATTTGATTATCGGACTTACGGCCGAGAGAATATTTCATGTCTTCTAGGGTAATTGTTCTTCTCCCTTGAGGATCTTCCACAATGAGGAGATAACGGGAATTGGATGAACCATTAATCATTTTTTCGGTACCTCGACAAAATATAAGTTAATATGCTCCCTCAAAAAGTCATGGCTTATTCGTCTTTGACTTAATTTATTTTCTCAATAAAGTGTTGGGTGTGATTCGGAACAGTTCCTTAACGGCAATTGCGTCACATCTTCTGGTTTCAAGGCCTGAGTAACCCAAAATCTTTGTACCTGTTCAAATTCTGTACTAGGCCGATTATAGTCGATAACATGGCTAAATGCTCGGTTTTTGATGGTAAAGATTGGATAAAGGTTCGATCTTCAAGCTGTCGAGGGGATATTTATAAATATAACTTAAGAAGGAATAGTCAGCATCAAAATTATCTCAAACTAACTGTACCCCTAATTCCTTGTCTTAAAGCTGACCCCGCTTTTAGGGGGTCTTAACGAGTAATTTAGATAGTCAACAGCTTACCGACAATCAGCAATTATCAGTCATCCTTAAACTGGTACAAATGTATGAAAAACCCCGTGTAAGCATCCCACTTGCAAAGCTAATGCTTTCCAGCGTTTGGGGGGTAGAATCCCCCAAGAGTCAAAGATTAAGTGATAAAATCGGAAATAACAGCCAATTTTAGCTGAGGGTTTTCCTGGAAAAATCCCAACCTAGTAAATTTATACAAATGAGATGCAACCGATAGGAGTTCTCGCTATGGATAGCAATCGATTAATCGAAGAATTAAAAAATCCTGACTTTTATCCTCATTCTGTCAAAATTCCCGTTGAAATTATCCAAACCCATGCTTCAATTATCTTCTTGACAGGAGATTATGCCTATAAAGTCAAGAAACCAGTTAATTATAATTTTTTAGATTTCTCCACTTTAGAAAAGAGAAAGTATTATCTAGAACAGGAACTAGAGTTAAATAAAAAAGTCGCCGATAATATCTATCTAGAAGTTTTGTCAATTAATGATCAACAGGGTAGCATAAGTTTAAATGGAGAAGGAAAAGCGATCGAATACGTTTTAAAAATGAATCAGTTTCCCCAAGAATGTTTACTGAGTAAAGTTTTTGAACGGGGAGAACTAACGGAAAAAGCTATAAAATCTTTGGCTGAAAAAGTGGCAGGATTTCATCGACAAGCTGTGACTAATTCCTATATTACTCAATTTGGCAATTTAGAAGTTATTAAACAAGCTTTTGATGAAAACTACCAACAAACCGAGAAATATATTAATTTTGTTCAAACCCAAAAACAATACGATGAAACAAAAGCTTATACAGATAAATTCTTCGCAGAACACCGAGATTGGTTAGAGGAAAGACAAATAAAAGGGATGATTCGCGAATGTCACGGCGACTTACATTTAAATAATATCTGTCAGTGGCAGGGAGAAATACAATTATTTGATCGCATAGAATTTAATGAATCTTTTCGCTTCGTTGATGTCATGTATGATATTGCTTTTACAGCCATGGATTTAACCGCTAGGGGGAGAGAAGATTTCGCTAATTTATTGGTGAATACTTATTTAGAACAAACCGCCGACTGGGAGGGTTTAAAAGTCTTGCCTCTCTACCTGACTAGACAAGCGTATGTGAGGGCAAAAGTCAATAGTTTTCTGCTTGATGGTGACACTTTTTCTGAGAAAATTAAAGCAGATGCACAGGATTATTATCAATTAGCTTGGCAGTACACACAACCGCAGAAACCGAGATTAATTCTGATGTCGGGATTTTCTGCATCGGGTAAGAGTACCATAGGGAAAGTAATTGCTAAAAATCTTAATGCTATTCAGATTCGTTCCGATGCAGTTCGCAAACATTTGGCTGGAATTGACTTAAATCAAACAGGAAGTCTAGACATATATAGTCTCGAAATGAGTCAAAAAACCTTCGCTCGACTGGCGGAATTAGCCGAAATTTTAATAGCTTTAGGTTATCCGGTTATTCTCGATGCACGCTACGATAAATATGCTTGGCGAGAACCCTTATTAACCTATGCCCAAAATTTACAGATTCCTTTTCATATTGTCCATTGTCACGCACCTATAGAAGTTTTAAAACAACGGATTGCCGCTAGAAAAGGCGATATTTCTGATGCTACTATCGAGGTTTTAAATGCCCAAATTGAGAAAACAGAACCTTTTCATGAAAAGGAACAACCCTATCTAATTTCCCTAGACACTACTAATCCCGATTGGCCAGAATTTTTAGAGAGTCAATTAGGTAAATAGGTTGAGATGAATCAATGATATAAAGCAGCAAGAAGGAGAAGTGATTATGGAAACTGTAGTGTTAAATATCGATGCAGTTAATCTGACCGATGAACAATTTTATCATCTCTGTCAGGCTAATCAAACATGGAATTTAGAACGTAATCAAAAAGGAGAATTATTAATTATGCCTCCCGTGGGTGGAAATAGTGGTAATCGAGAAGCTGATTTAATTGCTGATGTAACGATTTGGAATCGTCAAAGTAATTCTGGTAAAGTCTTTAGTTCTTCGACAATTTTTCGTTTACCAAAGGGAGGATATCGTTCTCCTGATGTTGCTTGGATAAAACGGGAAAGATGGGAAGCTTTGAGCGCAGAAGAGCGAGAAAAGTTCCCACCTTTATGTCCCGATTTTGTGATTGAATTACGTTCTCGTACTGATTCCTTAATCTCTTTACGGGAAAAGATGCGCGAATATTTAGCCAGTGGTTTACGTTTGGGTTGGTTGATTAATCCGCAACAGCAGCAGGTGGAAATCTACCGACTAAATAGCGGTGTGGAAATTATTAATTTACCTGCTACTTTATCTGGGGAAGATGTCTTACCCGGGTTTGTTTTGCATTTAACTTAGCAAGGATGACAGGGAATAATACTAAATCCAGTTATTAAAAACTGATTATTTATTCTCCGTTTTGCCTTTTGCATGAGTAGAAAACGGGTTTCTCGGAGAAACCCGTTTTCTGTGCGTTACTCAACGGATTTAGTATAACAAAGGGAATGAGACAGAATCAGGATATCTTTGTCGAAACATTTCCAGAAAAGCGATCGAGTGTCAGCCTGAAGGTGTATAATCTCTCAAAAGCCAGCATCAAGCTACAAAGTTCTCAAGACCACCCAAAAAAAACATCAGGATTTCAGGAACAGATGCTCTGGCTACTTCTTCAAAGAAAAAGGAAACTCTCAGCCATAACATTGATATTTGTCAATAATGTCCCCTAAAATTTTCAATCATCACTTTACTCCTCTTAAATCCCTCTCTCTGGGATTATTTCTCCTACAAGCTTTCACTCCTCTCACCCTAGCAGCCCCCCCGCGAGAACCGGATCAAAGCGTCGGCTGTGATATTCTGGTGGTGGGTGGTGGTTTAGCCGGTGCCGGTGCAGCCTACGAAGCTTTATTATTAGGAAAAACCGTCTGTTTAACCGAGATTACCGACTGGGTGGGGGGACAGATATCTTCTCAGGGAACCTCCGCATTAGATGAAAGACGGACACAAAGAGAAAAATTATTTTTCCCGAAAGGTTATCTAGAATTTAGGGAAAGAATTAGAAAGCATTACGGGAAACGCAACCCCGGAGAATGTTGGGTAAGCGGGTCTTGTTTTTTGCCTTTTGATGGACATAAATTATTATTTCAACAGTTAGAAGACGCTGCCAAAAAAGGCAAAGGAACCCTGAAATGGTTTCCCTCCACGGTAGTCAAAGAATTAAATATTGAAACTTTACCCAACCGCGGCACCGGTCAACAGATTACCAGTGTAATTGCTATTCAACATAGTCCCGCAAAAGGTACTCCTCCCCTAAATACCGAGTTTTTATCGCAAAAAATGGAGGATATCTATCGCTACGAAAATTCTCCCCGTTTTGATAAGAAAATCCTCCGTTTTGTCCCCAAATCCTCCCAACCGAATCAATTAGCAGATTGGTATGTGATTGAAGCGACCGAAACCGGGGAAATAATCGGATTATCAGATATTCCCTACCGTTTAGGTGTCGATAAGCGCAGTTATCTCGAACCTTCTTCCTCTAGCGTCACTGGAGACCCCTACTGTACCCAAGGCTTTACCTATACCTTCGCCATGGAGGAAACAGAAAAACCACAAACCCACGAGAAACCCGTTTATTATGAACGCTATGCCCCCTATTTTAGCTATGAATTGCCGCGATTAGCCGATTTTGACCTAGTTTTCACCTATCGTCGTATCTGGAGTCCACAACTGGGTAAAGAGAAAACCTTTGGGGGAATTACTTTTACCGAACCCGTCCCGGGGGATATTTCCATGCAGAATTGGACCTGGGGAAATGATTACCGTCCGGGGACTGCTAAGGATAACTTTATCTACACCCGTGAACAGTTGCAAGAGTTAGGACAGTTATCTCCGGGGGGATGGATGGGAGGATTACGCACAGAAACCCTCGCGAGGGGCGAAGAACACGCCATTTCCTACTATTATTGGTTAGTAGAAGGAACCACCGATTCCCAGTTAGGGGACGGGGTAAAAGTTCCCCATTTGAATAACCGTTATCTCTCCGGTTTTGATTCTCCCATGGGTACTGCTCACGGTTTGTCAAAATATCCCTATATTCGGGAAGCAAGACGGATTATCGGTCGTCCTTCCCTGACTTTCCCCGATGGTTTTACCGTCACAGAAATCGATATTTCCCGACAAAATTTTCAAAGCGATTTCTATCGTCAAAATCTTTCCCCAGCAGAATATCGGCGCTTAATTGCCACCTTGGCAGGATTAGAGGGATTTTCCGTACTTGATGGCACATTATCCCCCGACAAGGCCGTTAAACGCAAGCGATCGACTATTTACCCCGATTCCGTCGGTATCGGTCACTACGCGATTGATTTTCACCCCTGCATGACGGAACATCCCCCCGAAAAACCGGGTAATACAGAAAAAGCAGGAGAAAGACGGGGACAGGGGCAAGCTTACCCCTTCGAGATACCTTTAAGGGCTATAATTCCCCAAAAAATCGATAATTTATTGATAGCGGGTAAAAGTATCGCTCTTAGTCATATTGCTGCGGCCGCCTATCGTGTCCATTCCTTCGAGTGGTCCTCCGGGGTAGCGGCGGGCATCACGGCAGTGTATGCTTTGGATAATAATGTACTGCCCTATCAATTAGTAGAAAGTGATTTTCTCATCGGGAATAAACAATTGCGAGAATTACGGCAAAAAATCGATGCAAGTGGTAATCCAACTATGTTCCCCGATGCCTCAATTTTCCAGTCGATGGATAATTGGTATTAATTAGGGTTTGCTGAAAAAGCTTTTTCAGCAGACCCTAGGTACTGCTCATCCATGTCTCTCAGATTGCCAGATTTCGTCCCCCCTAAACGGTTACGACTGTTTTGGGTTGAGAATACTATTGATAATCAGAGCGTTTTTTGGAAGATAAGGAGGATCAATCATTTCACGATGAATACCGGTGGCATAATGATTGATTCTTTCCCCTTTTGTTGCTTCTGTCCAATCATCTTGAGCTTCATAGTTTCCCTCAGCACGAATCAAATGAATAGTCCCTTGAATTTGTACATTTTTTAAATCAGAATTCCAAAGAAAATTAAAGTATTCCCACACTTGATGATAAGTGCGGTCGCGGAGTTTTTGATTCTCTAAAAAGTAACCTCTTAATTCCTGACGTTTGGGATTTAATAAGAAAGCATCAACCCCTTCTTGAATCTCTGACATATCAGCTTTTTTAGCCTCACGTCCTCCTCTGTAAGTATCCAGTAAAATGACATCAGAAACAACTCTCCCGCGACTTTCTAATTGTTGAGCCATTAACATCGCTAAAAATCCGCCGGCGGAATGTCCCATTAATTTTATATCTTGATTCTGAGCTAAATCCTCAATTAATTCAGCGTATTTTTTTAACATTAATTCATCGCTAATGTAGCGAAAAGTATAGAGAGCATAATCCGTTATATACTCCGCTAAATTGGCATAAGCAGCAGCGAAACCAAGGGCGGGGGGAAATAAAAAGACGGCCTTTTCTTGCTCCTTATTAAACACCACATACGGGCGTTCTTTCGGTTGAATATTCATCTCCTGAGCATAGATAATATAATCGCTTAATTCGGCTACTGTTGGCTTTTCATAAATCATTGATAAAGGAATTTCTATGGCGATTTTTTCATAAATTAAAGCCATAAGATTCATAGCTTGTAAGGAATGACCACCCAACTCAAAGAAGTTATCATTAACCCCTATCTTGCCAGCTTGTAGAAGTTGTTGCCAAAGGCTTACTAAGATAGTTTCCGTTGAATTGCGGGGGGCTAAATAGGGTGATTCAACTAAAGAAGTCTCATCCGGTATAGGCAATTTATGAAAGTCTATTTTCCCATTAGGATTTAAGGGAAAATCCGACAACATGACAAAGGCAGAAGGGATCATGTAAACGGGTAATTTCTGCTGTAAGAAACGACGCAGCTCCTGAGAAGTTAACAAGGGTTCTTTTCTGATTACATAAGCAACTAACCGTTGATTATATAAGGTATCTTCCCGCATAATCACAACAGTTTGTTCAACGTTGGGATGAGTTTCTAAAACCGTCTGAATTTCTCCTAATTCAATGCGGAAACCTCTCAGCTTAACTTGATTGTCAATCCGCCCTAAATATTCAATGTTTCCATCAGGAAGATAGCGAGCTAAATCCCCCGTTTTATATAATTTACCCTCGGCAAAAGGATGAGGAATAAATTTTTCAGCCGTTAATTCAGATTGGTTGAGATATCCACGCGCTAAACCCATTCCACCAATATGTAATTCTCCAGCAACACCAATAGGAACCGGTTGGAGATAACTATCGAGAATATAAACTTGGACATTAGCAAGGGGGCGCCCAATAGAAATTAACTGGGAATTGGGCTGACAGCACCAGACAGTAGTATCAACGGCGGATTCTGTTGGTCCATAAATGTTATATAATTTACAGTTTAACTGCTGAAAAAATCGTTGATTGAGTTCATAAGGTAGGGCTTCTCCCCCGACAATTACTCGTTTTAAACAGTGGCAATCTTTGCTCTTAGGATGTTGCAGAAAAACTCGCAATATTGAGGGAACAGCAGTAAAATAAGTCACTTGTTCTTTCAGAATTAAATCTATTAAATAATCTATATCTTTATAGCGATCAGATTTAGTTATCACTAGGGAAGCACCTGAGGTTAAAGACAAGAAAATTTCCCAGACTGAAACATCAAAACTAAAGGCAGTAATTTGGAGAACGCGATCTTCAGAGGTAAGATTATAATGATCAATAGTATATTTTAGAGTATTACAAATTCCTTTATGAATATTCATCACGCCTTTAGGTTTTCCCGTTGAACCCGAAGTGTATATAACATAAGCTAAATTTTCTGGGGTAACTGGAGAGGTCAAATTCTCTTGACTATAATTAGCTATCCTTGACCAATCTGTATCTAAACACAGTATTTCGGCTTGATTTTCGGGCAGAAATTGGACTAAAGATTGTTGAGTTAACAACAGAGAGATAGCAGAATCAGATATCATATAATCCAAGCGCTCAGGGGGATAATTAGGATCCAAAGGAACATAAGCTCCCCCAGCTTTCATAATTCCCAATATTCCGATGATCATCTCAAAAGAACGCTCAATAAAAATCCCCACTAAAACTTCTGAAGTTACGCCTTTTTCTTGTAAATAGTGACCGACTTGATTAGCTCGACTATTTAACTCTCGATAGGTCAATTTTTTGCCCTCAAAAATAAGAGCTATTGCCTCGGGATTATCTCTAACTTTTTCTTCAACTAACTGGTGCAGACACTGTTGAGGATAAGGGACTTCGGTTTGATTCCACTCTATTAGTAATTGATGCCGTTCTTCAGGAGTTAATAAATTAATCTCAGATAATTTACAATCGGGATTCTGAATTACACTTTCAATAATTTGTAAAAAGTGACCGCTCATTCTGGCGATAGTTTCAGGCAAAAATAAATCCGGCTCATATTCAATAGCTAATGTAAGATTATGACTATCTTCAAAGAAGCTCCAAGTCATATCAAATTGAGCCATGCGTGGTTTTAAGGGATAGGGTTGATGTTCCAAACCTGGAATTTTTAAGACAGTTTTGCTTTCTTTACCCAGTAGAGAAAACATGACATCAAATAAGGGATTTCTGGACAAATCACGTTCTAAATTGAGAGCGGATACTAATTTATCAAAAGGATAATCACGATATTCGTAGGCATCAAGACAGGTGTTAGTCACTTCCCCTAAGACTTGCTTAAAAGTTACTCCCTCTGGTAATAAAGTTCTCAAGGCCAAGGTGTTAACATAAAACCCGATTTGGTTTTCTAAATCAGGATGATTTCGTGCTGAAATAGGGATACCGACTACTAAATCACGCTGGCAGGTGTGGCGGTAGAGTAATATTTTAAAGAAGGTCAGTAGGGTAATAAATAGAGTCGTATTATTTTGAGTGGCAAAGGTTTGTAATTGTTGGCTAAGACTCTGACTAAATTGATAAGTGTGGGAAGCTGCTTGAGAAGATTTTACTTGAGGTCGAGGGAAGTCTATCGGTAAGTTTAAGATGGGGGGATGTTCGGCAAAAACCTCACACCAATACTCATGTTGTTCTCTAACTTCTTCACTTTCTAACCACTGATTTTGCCAGGCCGCATAATCTTTATACTGTAGAGCAAGAGGGGGTAATTCAGCTTTTTTTTGTTGAGTATAAGCAGAGTATAATGTAAAGAACTCTTGAAAGATAATATCAAGTGATTGTGCATCCCCAATAATATGATGGACAGTCAAACCAAAGATAAATTCTTCTGAATTAATCTGCACCAATAAGACCCGAATAAGGGGCAACTTTTCTAAACTAAAAGGTAAATTTGCCGACTCTTGAATTAAATCATCTGCCAAGAGTTCAGCATCTTTTTCTGCTCTTAAATCTTTAAAAATGATTAACTGTTCTGTGGGTATTTCCTCATGAATAACTTGCTTAATATTGCCCCCAACACTGGCAAAAGTGGTTCTGAGAATTTCATGTCGGTTTACCAGTTCTTGAAAGGCTGCTGTTAATATAGAAACATCTAATTTGCCATTAATTCTCATGGCAAGCCTAATATTATAAGCGCTAGAAGATTCGCTGATATGCTGCAAAATCCAAAGCCTTCTTTGACCGTGAGAGACTTGGTAATATTTTTGTTTTTCCAGTGGGTTAATTGAGTCAGATTGTGGTAAGTTGATCATCGTTTTTGTCGGGATTGAATTAATACAGCTTGTTCTTTTAAAGTATTATGGGTAAAAATTTCCCGTAATCGGAGGGAAACCCCAAATTGATTACGGATTTGTGACACTAAGCGCATCGCCTTTAGACTGTTTCCTCCTAGTTCAAAAAATGACTGATTACTGTTACTCACTTCTGCTTCTAATAACTCACCCCAAAGGGAAGCTAATAAAGCTTCTTGTGGATTAAAATCTGGGACTTGGTTAGTTGAGTCAGTAATATTTTCTTCGGGTTTTGGCAAAGCTAGACGATGAATTTTTCCATTGGGTAACAGGGGAAAAGCTTCTAACCGCATTAAAAAGCTAGGCTGCATATAAATCGGTAAGAGTTGCTTTAATTTACCTCGAATATATTCCTGATGAACTGTATCCTCTGCCTGATAATAAGCAATTACGGTTACTAATTCCTCCTTTTTATTAGCTATAACTAAGGCTTTTTCTACTCCCTCAATCCCACTGAGGACATCTTCAATCTCTCCTAATTCAATCCGTACCCCATTTAATTTAATTTGATTGTCACTGCGTCCTATTACTTCTAAAGTTAGATCAGGAAGCAATCTGCCTAAGTCTCCAGTACGATAAACTATATCCCTCCCCCCATTCAAAGGATTAGGCACAAAAACTGAATGAGTTAAGCTTTCATCTTGATAATAACCTTTTGTTAAATAGGGGGATTTAACGAATACTTCTCCTACTTCTCCCATTGCCCTAGCGCGATTTCCATCAACCACTGCATAAGCGGCATCTGGCAAAGTTTGACCACCCGGAACCCGTTCATAGGGAATATTATTAGGGTTTGGAATTCGATAAAAATGCTTAACAAATGTAGTTTCACTTGCCCCATAAATATTTACAAATTCTGTCTGAGAGCCAAAAATTTGATGCCATTCAGCCAGTTCTTTCACAAATAAAGGCTCTCCTCCTAAGACAAAAATTCGCAAATTTTTCAAGAGATTATGTGCATTAATTAAACCACGCCCCATCTTTAAAAATAGACGCATTACCGAGGGGACAGTGTGTAGTAAGTTAATTTTCCATTCTCCTATTCGCAGTAATAAAAGCTCTAAGTCTTCTCGCTCTGTACTCTCTGGAATATACAGAGTTCCCCCTGAGCATAAAGTCACACAGGTTTCCCTCAAATAAGCATCAAAATTAATTTGAGCAATTTGTAAACATCGCCAATTTTCATTGATGTCAAATTCCCGTTTTTCCCAATTAATGAAATGACGTAAGCTGCCGTGACTGCCTAAGATTGCTTTAGGTTCACCGGTTGAGCCAGAAGTAAACATAATATAATTAGAATCATCAGCATCCGGCATAGCTAGAAGGGGTTGCAGTTGGCTTAATTGGCAAGGAAACTCTTGATAATCCATACCATTCCACTGATGATATTGCTGAATTTTATGAGCCTTAACCACTAAGATATGAGGCGGTTTTTCTAAGGCGGATAGTTGGGGTTTAATCCCCTCTAAATTCTCAGCCGCAACTAAGATAATTTCGGGGCTAGTTTTAATCATCATGCGTTGCCGGCGCTCCTCGGGTTCATCTAAACGTAGAGGTAAATAGATTCCTCCGGCTTTAAATACTGCCAGCATGGCGATTAACTGACGATAATCTCCTTCTAGGAGAACACCACAAACCTTATCTTTTTCCACGCCTAATTCTTTTAAGACATAAGCCCAAAAGTTAGTTAGTTCATGTAATTCTTGATAGCTAAATTTACCCCCTGGATAAATTATCGATATTTTCTCTGGTGTGGCTGCAACTTGGTCAATAAAATCGTGGATAATAGTACGGTTTTCTAAGCGAGGAATAGGATTGATAAAATTGGCAATGAAAGCTGTTTCTGCCTCCGATAACAAAGAAATGTCTTTGACGGGTTGGGCGGGGTTAGATAGCATTTCATTCAAGAGTTTATCGAAGTGAATGAGACATTTTTTCATCCTCTCCTCTTGGAATAAGTCGGTGTTATAAATTAGCTCTAATCTGAGTTTTTCCTGATCTTCACTAAACACAAAAGATAGATCAAACTTACTGGTCGGGGTGAGGGAATCTAGAGATTTTATTTGTATATTTTCTAAGCCTACAGGTTGATCAAAATTTTGCAGAAGGACTAATATATCAAACAAGGGAGTGCGGTTAATTTCTCTAGAAACAGCTAATTTTTCTACTAAAATATCAAAGGGATAATCGGAATGTTCTAAAGCTTCGGTAACGGTTTGACGAACCTTTGCGAGTAGATTTTTGTAGCCTTTTTCGGGTTCAATTTGGTCACGAATAACTAAGGTATTGAGAAATAAACCGATTAGAGATTGCAGTTGAGGATGGTTTCTGGTGGCGATTTCTGTACCAATAGTAATATCATGTTGACCACTGTAGCGATACAGTAATATTTTGACAGCCGCTACCAATGCCATGAATAGGGTGATTTCGTTTTCTTGACAAATTTTTCTTAATTTAGAAATCGTTTCTCGGTCAAATGTCCAGCTTAAATGAGAACCCTTAAACGTCTTTATTTGGGGACGTTTAAAGTCTGTCGGTAAGTGAACTCTGGTCAGTTGTCCATTGTCCAGTTTTTGCCGCCAGTAATCTAGGTTTTGGGGATTATTTTCGCTTCTTAAAAGATTATTTTGCCATCCTGCATAATCTTTATATTGTATCGGCAATGGCTCTATACTAGGCTGTAATCCTTTGGCTAAATCAGAGTAGTATTGTAAGCATTCTTTAGCTAACAAACTCATTGACCAACCATCACAAATAATGTGATGAATTTCTAACTCTAAAATATATTCATTCGGAGATAGTTTATAAATCTTAGAGCGCACCAGGGGACTTTTCTCTAGGTCAAACGGTTTTCTCTCTTTTGCAATCGTTTCTAGGATTTCTTCATCAGGTTTATTTGTCCAGTCTTTAAATTCCCAATCAAAAGGACGATTTTGCAAGATTTTCTGTTGTGGTTCTCCGTTAATTAAAATGAAAGATGTCCGCAGGGATTCATGACGGGAAATCAATAATTGTATGGCTTTTTCAAAGACATCTGGGCTAAAATCTCCTGCTATTTTGAGAGTGGAAACAATATGATAAGCTACATTATTGAGATCCATCTGTTGCAAGACATAGAAACGTCTCTGAGCATGGGATGTTTCGTAGGTTTCTTGTGCAGATACAAGGGGAATAGTGGCTACCGTCAGAGGGGTAACAGTGCTTAATAATGCTGCTTGTTCAGCAATGGTAGGATGAGCAAATACTTGTTTAATGGGCAAAGATTGCCCTAACTTTTCCTGAATTTTACTCACTAGAGAAATAGCTTTTAAGCTATGTCCTCCCAACTCAAAGAAGTTGTCACTAACCCCTATTTTGGATACCTGAAGAACATCTTGCCAAATCTGAGCTAAGAGGCTTTCTTTTTCATTTCTTGGGGCTATATAAGCAGATTCAATAATTGATGTCTCATCGGGGACGGGTAATTTTTTCCTGTCTATCTTGCCATTGTTATTTAAGGGAAAATCCGACAAGATGACAAAGGCAGAAGGCACCATATAAGCGGGGAGTTGCTGCTGTAAGAAACGACGCAGATCCTGAGGAGTTAATAAAGAATTTTTTCTGATTACATAAGCAACTAACCGTTGATTATATAAGCTATCTTCCCGCATAATCACAACAGTTTGTTCAACGTTGGGATGAGTTTCTAAAACTGTCTGAATTTCTCCTAATTCAATGCGTAAACCTCTCAGCTTGACTTGATTATCAATCCGCCCTAAATATTCAATATTGCCGTCAGGAAGATAGCGAGCTAAATCCCCCGTTTTATATAATTTCCCCTCAGCAAAAGGGTTAGAAATAAATTTTTCTTGAGTTAATTCCAGACGATTGAGATATCCACGCGCTAAACCCATTCCACCAATATGTAATTCTCCAGCAACACCAATAGGAACCGGTTGGAGATAACTGTCGAGGATATAAACTTGGGCATTAGCAATGGGAGTTCCAATAGAAATTTGGGAATTTGGCTGACAGCACCAGATAGTAGTCTCAACCGCTACTTCTGTTGGTCCATAAGCGTTATATAATTCACAGTTTAACTGCTGAAAAAATCGTTGATTGAGTTCATAAGATAAGGCTTCTCCCCCGACAATTACTCGTTTTAAACAGTGGCAATCTTTGCTCTTGGGATGTTGCAGAAAAACTCGCAATATTGAGGGAACACAAGTGAAATAAGTTACTTGTTCTTGCACAATTAAATCTATTAAATAATCTATATCTTTATACCCGTCAGGTTTAGCCACGACTAGAGAAGCACCAGATATTAAAGACGAAAAAATTTCCAAGACTGAACCATCAAAACTCAAGGAAATAATTTGGAGAATGCGGTCTTCAGAGGTAATATTATAATGACCAATAGCATATGTCAGAGTATTACAAATTCCTCTATGAATATTCATCACGCCTTTGGGTTTTCCCGTTGAACCTGATGTATAAATAACATAGGCTAAATTCTCAGGAGTCGTTAGATTGAAGGGATTTTCTGGACTATAGGTAGCTATCTTTTCCCAATCCCTATCTAAACACAGTAACTCGGCCCCAGTTTGGGGAAGAAAATCCCCTAAAGATTCCTGAGTTAACACCAAAGAAACACCCGAATCTGAGAGGATATCCCCCAAGCGCTCGGTAGGATAATCCGGCTCTAAAGGTACATAAGCTCCCCCGGCTTTTAATATCCCTAATAAACCGATGACCATCTCTAGGGAACGCTCCATAAAAATCCCGACCAAACTTTCTGGACCTACACCCTTATCTCGTAAACAGTGAGCTAACTGATTGCCCCGGTTATTTAACTGTTGATAGGTTAATTTTTGGTCTTCAAAAATAACCGCTATTCCCTGCGGATTCTGTGCAGCTTGTTCTTCAAATAATTGATGTAAAGACTTATCTAAAGGATAATCTGCCTCGGTATTGTTCCACTCTACTAATAACTGATGTTGCTCTTGTGTTGTCAATATAGGTAATTGTGTTACCCGTTGCCGAGTATCAGTAACAATCCCTGTTAAAATAGTCTGTAAATGTGCTGCCATCCGTTCAATCGTATCCTGAGTAAAACGGCTAGTATCATAGACTAACTGAATCAGTAACTCCTGTTTAGGAATAGCAACCACCGTCAAAGGATAATTAGTTTCCTCAAAATTCTCCACATCCTTAACCCTTAAGGATTGACGAGAATCTCTCGATAACGCTTCTCTAGGATAATTCTCAAAAACGACCAAACTCTCAAACAGGGGAACCCCCGGTGGAATATCACTTAATCTCTGTATTTCAGCCAGAGAAACATAAGCATAATCCTGAATTTCTGCTTGCTTTTGCTGTAATTCCTGTAACCAAGATAGCAATAAATCTGATTCTCTGATGGAGACTCGCAGCGGCAATGTATTAATAAATAATCCTACCCTATGTTCTACCCCTGATAAATCATGAGGGCGACCAGAAACCGTAACCCCAAATAAAACTTCTGACTCCCCACTATAGCGACTGAGAAGAATCGCCCAAGCGGCCTGTACTAGAGTAGATAAGGTCAGATTATGCTTTTGCGCCAAAGATTGCAGGTCTTTGGAGTGAGAAGCCGATAAATGACAGTTATACTCTTTATAAGTCGGCTTACCTTCAGATTTCATTAACTGGAGTCTGTCCACCCTCAGGGGGGTGGGAGTCATAAACCCTTCAAGAGTTCGCTGCCAAAAACTCTCAGCAATAGATGGGTTTTGCTCCTGTAACCAAACAATATAATCTTGATAAGGACGCGGCAAAGGAAGATGATAACTTTTCCCTTGAATACCTGCCTCATAAAACCCTAAAACTTCTTGATAAATAATAGGCATACTCCAACCATCCAGAATAATATGATGATGATTGCAGAGGAATTTATAAGTTTGGTCCGATAGTTGAATCATCAAGCAGCGCATTAAAGGAGCAACTTTGAATTCAAACCCTTGTTGACGCTCTGTTTGTAACAATAAATCTAAACGTTGTTGTTGCTCTGTGGGGGAAAGATTGCGCCAATCCTGATAATCCCAAGGCAAATCAACCTTTTTTCGCACAATTTGCAGAGGTTTTTCCCGTTTTTCCCAGAGAAATAGAGTCCTTAATACCGAGTGACGCTCTACAACTTTTTCCCACGCTTGCCTAAAAACTGTAAGGTTAATTTCTCCCTCCAGAGTAATTAGAGTTTGACTACAATAAATCCCTGAATCAGGAGTATAAAGACTATGAAAGAGCATCCCTTCCTGCATGGGGGAAAGAGGATAAATAGACTCCACATTTTTGGCGGGTTGATTTTTTGTGTCTGCCATGAAAGATTCTCCTTATTAGTCAATTTCTGCCAGAATATCGTCTAATTCCTGTTGATTCAAGTGCGCTACTGGAAAATCGGAGGGAGTGTAACCCCCAGCATCAGGAGATAAACAATGCTCAATCAATTTCAGCAAAGCTTCTTTATAGCTGCGCCCTAAATATTCTACCGTCGAACGTTCATAGATGAGATCGCTATAAGTCCAGTTTACTTGTAACTGTCCCTCGATAACTCTGGCCGTAATCTCTAATAAATGACTACGATGTCCCTTAAGACTGTGATTAGGCCCCTTAGACTCATCCGCTAATTTCCAATCCCCTTTTTGCAATTGTCCTTGCTCAAATTGACCTAAATAATTAAACAAAACTTCTCTGGCAGGAATTTCAGCTAATTGAGACTTAATATCAGCATCATCACTCAAATATCGCGAAATTCCATAGCCAATTCCCCTGTGAGGAATAGCTCGTAACTGTTCTTTAATAGATTTGAGCCGCTCACCGGGGTGATTTTCGGGGGGGAGTCGCAAAATAACCGGAAAAAGACTGGTAAACCAACCCACCGTCCTCGATAAGTCAACCTCACTGAACAAATCTTCTCGTCCGTGTCCTTCTAAATCAAGGGATATGGTCAAATTTTCTGTCCATTCTGTCAAAGTTTCCGCTAAAGCGGTTAACAAAACCTCATTAATTTGAGTGTTATAGGCAGCGGGGACTTTTTGCAAGAGGGTGCGGGTTTGTTCTTCATCTAGAGTCACCGTGACATCATTTGCCGTCGCTACTGTATTGTATGGTTTTCCAGCCTCGTCATCTACAGGTAAATTTCTCGCCTCTAACCAAGGTTGAGTTAACCAATAGTCTAATGGCTCTTTCGCTTTTTGCCCTTGTCCATAATCCCTCAAGAGAAGCGCCCAATCCTGAAAGGCTATGGTTTTAGGTGGAAGTTCTACATTCTCCCCCCTTTCTAGCTGTTGGTAAGTCATCAATAAATCTTCTAACAAAATTCGCCAAGATACACCATCAACCCCCAAGTGATGAATAATAATCAGTAACCGACTGGGTTGATAGGGTGCTAATTCAAATAGCACCGCCTTGATTAATAGTCCAGTAGAGAGGTTTAAACTTGCCTGTTGAGTTGTTGCCATTGCTAAGAGAGTTTCCCCTTGCTGAGATTGAGGAATAGAAGACAAATCAATCACTTCAAAAGGTACTTCCTCCGGCATTCCTTCATTGACTTGTTGCCATTGTCCTTCCTCCACAGTAAACCGTAACCGCAAAGCGTCATGATGTTCAATTAATTTTCTCAGAGATTGAGCTAACAAATCAGCTTTCAGGTGATGGGGAACTTCTAAGAGGACAGACTGATTAAAGTGGTGCATTTCAGCGCGATTTTGCTCAAAAAACCACAGTTGAATGGGAGTGAGAGGCACAATACCCGTCACTAAACCCTGTTTAGCTAATTCCGCTGTGGAATAATCGGCAACTGTAGCCAGTTCCGCAAGAGTAGGATATTCAAATATCTGTTTAGGGGTAATCTTCAACCCGGCTTGACGAGCGCGAGCGACAACCTGAATACTGATAATAGAATCGCCCCCAACTTCAAAAAAGCGGTCATAACGACTTACTTGTTTAATGCTGAGAACATCTTGCCAAATACTAGCCAAAATCTTTTCTTTCTGAGTATGAGGGGGAACAAAATCCTGCTCAGATGTGGAAGGTATCTCAGGGATGGGTAATCTAGAACGGTCAATTTTTCCATTAGGAGTCAGAGGGAGAGCTTCTAAGGAGACAAAAAGAGCCGGAATCATATACTCTGGCAATTTCTGTCCCAAGAAACGACGCAAATCCTCAGTATTTATCGGGTCATTTTCTGCCACTAGATAAGCGACTAACCTCTTATTCCGATAGGAGTCTTCCCAAACCTTCACCACCGCTTTCTTAACTTGGGGATAAGTCCCTAGAGTTGCCTCAATTTCTCCTAATTCAATGCGGAAACCCCGCAATTTTACCTGATTATCAGCCCGCCCCAAAAAATCAAGATTTCCATCGGGTAAATATCGGGCTAAATCTCCTGTTTTATAGAGTTTGGCATTGGGTTCATTACTAAAGGGATTGGAGATAAATTTCTCAGCGGTTAATTCAGGTTGATTCAGATAACATCGAGCTAACCCTTTACCCCCGATATATAAATCACCAATAGTTCCTAAAGGAACCGGTTGTTTAAAAGAGTCCAGAATATAAACTTCAGTATTGGCAATAGGTCGGCCGATACTCGGTTGTCCATGGTCTTTTTTAGGCACTAAGCTAAAAGTGGAATAAGTGGTATCTTCTGAAGGACCGTAGAGATTATAAACATTCTTAATGTTTTCCTGCTGGTAAAGCTTCTGGACTAATTGATTAGACAAAGCTTCTCCGGCGAGGTTTACCGTTCGCACAGTCTCAGGTATCGCCTCAATTTCCAGTAGTTGGGCGATCGCTGTAGGTACGGTATTAATTAATGTTACCTCTTTGGCTGCACTTAAACTAGGCAAATCTAGAACATTCTGGGCCAGAATAATCTTACCCCCCACAGCCAAGGGCAAAAATAGTTCAAATACTGACAAATCAAAACAAATAGAAGTAGAACCCAAAACCCCCGCTAATTCCTCACTGCTAAAGACTTCCTTGGACCAATTGAGTAAGGTTGTGGTGCTGTGATGCTCAATGACAACCCCTTTTGGTTTCCCCGTTGAACCGGAGGTATAAATCACATAAGCGCTATGACTAGAACTTACGGGTAAAGAGAGGTTTTCGGGACTTTCTAGGGCTATATTTCTGGCTTCTGCCTCTAATATCACCAGATTCCCTGGATAATTCCCTAATTTCTCTACTAATTTTGCTTGTGTTAGCAACAAGGAAACTTGACCATCTTCTAAGATAACATTGAGGCGTTCAGTTGGATAAGCTGGATCTAAAGGTACATAAGCTCCCCCTGCTTTGAGAATGGCTAATAACCCTATAACCATCTCAGGAGTCCGTTCTAGGCAAATTCCCACCAAAGCTTCAGATTTTACCCCTTTTCTCGCTAAATATCGCCCCAATTGATTCGCTTTTTCATTTAATTGACGGTAGGTTAATTGTTCATTTTCTGTAATAATAGCGATTGCGTCAGGACTGCGCTTAACTTGCTCCTCAAACAATTGATGAATACACCCATCCGGATAGTGAACCTCAGTATCATTCCATTCTTTTAATAATTGATGTTGTTCTTGCTCAGAAAGTAAACAACAAGTTTCATAACGTTCTAACCCTTCCGTTGCCATAGCGATGAGAGTTTTCTCGTAGTATCCTCCGATTAACTCCATCTGCTTTTCCCCTAGATAATTCCCATCATATTTAAGGGTAAGTTCTATTTGAGATGAAAGGGGATGAAGACTAAAATTAGCTAACAATGTAAAATTAGTTTGATTAAAAAACTTCCCTCCTAAGACCTCTAAATCTTTCACACCGATGATACCTTGATAAACATGGAAATGAATAAAATTAAAAGCCGTATCAAACAAAGGTTGACCTGATTTTTGTAACTCAGCGAGGGGATATCTTCGCCAAGATAAGCATTCTCTTTCAACATCAAAAGCTTGCTTAACTAAATCGCTCCAAGTACCGCCAGATAACTCTAAACGTAGGGGCAAAGTATTCAAAAATAAACCTAATATCTTTTCTCCATCGGCTGCTTCTAACCGTCCATTAGAGACTAAACCCGTAATAATATCCCTTTGATTATTCAGTAAACTTAATACCCGAAAATGAGCCGCTAATAAAACACTTTTTAGGGGAACTCCCAGTTGTTTACCGAGTTGTTTTAATCCCTGAGATACCTGACTAGATATAGGAACTAACCAATCCCAATCTTGATTAACTCGATTAGATTTCGACCACTGAGGAAGTTTGGTCAGCGTCACATCTCTGAGTTTTTCTTGCCAATAATTCTGGCATTCTGGCGATTGAATAGTTTTCTTTTCTAAGGCGACAAAATCCCTAAAACTGAGAGCGGGAGTTGGAGAGAGAGGGAGAACTTTTTTGTCGAGAAGATAGAGATACTGTTGTAACAATTCTGTGAGCAACGAAGCTACACTCCAACCATCTAAAATAGAGTGATGAAAACTGAAAGTTAGGTTAAAGTTATCCTGACTGCGGCGATGGAGATGAAAGCGAAATAAAGGAGGACTATTCCAGTCAAAAGTGCGGATTTTTTCCCGCTCAATCCAATCATCAATAGCCGTATCTTGTTCAGAAGGAGATAAATGGGTTAGGTCATCTAATCCTAAAGGAACATCGATTTTTCTGTGAACTAATTGTAGGGGTTCTTGATATTCAAAGAGTGCGAAACTGGTTCGTAATACTGGGTGACGCTGGACAATCTCCTGAATAGCACTATGTAAAGCTGGAAAACTAAAATCAGCACGAATATGATAGGTAAACACATCATGGTACACCGATAGATTCCCCTGATATTCACTATGAAATATCATCCCCAATTGTAGAGCAGTTAGAGGATAAGCATCCTCCACTTCCTCCGGTAAATTGAGGCGAACTTCTTGAGAAATTAAACTAAAAACTTCCGTTTTTTCAGTCCCTAAAGTATCAATTTCATAGCTAACGCAATTGGCCAATTCTTGAATGGTTTGATGTTGCAATAATTGGGGTAAGGAAAAATGAAAACCCATTTGTCGCGCCTTAGCGATCACTTGTATTCCCCGAATCGAATCCCCCCCAAGTTCAAAAAAATTATCGTGAATACCAACCTCTTCGATGCCCAAAACTTCAGCCCAAATCAGTGCTAAAATTTCCTCAAGAGGGGTACAAGGTGCGACAAAATTCTCCGAATTCCTGAAACTGTTATAGCTTGGAGAGGGTAGGGCGCGACGGTCAATTTTTCCACTATTTGTCAGAGGAATAGCATCCAATTGCACAAAGGCATGAGGTATCATGTATTCTGGGAGTTGCTTTTGCAGATAACTCCGCAGTTGGGGAATCAGTTTACTGTTTAACTTAGACCTTAAAGGGTGATTTGCATAAAGTTGCCATTCAGGTTTTGCGGTGTGGGTGGGGGTAAAAGCGATGTAATTTCTACGGGAATTTTCCAGCGGGGAAAAAATCACATCGTAACGGTCCGGAGTATCCGACCAAGTTACCCAAACCGAAAGGGATAAATCCTCAGCTAAAGCCGAAAAATCTTCAGGTTCTACGGCATTTTCTGGGATAATTTCCGATTTAATAGCTTGAAATTCTTCGGTCGTCCCAAAGTCTTGAGAATTTCTGAACAATTCCACACTTTTTAAAGGTCGAAACAAGCGAGAATTAGGGACACCTATCACCCTTAACCCCTCAGATGTCCCCAGTTGATTTCTTACCTCAGATAAAGTCAGCTGCTGTTCAGTCCAGTTTAATTCTGGAAAGTCGGTGCTAAAATCCAGAATCGTTTCAATCCGCAGAACAACATTATAACGGAATTGAGTTAATTCGTTGTGGTGTTGACCTCTCTCTAGATGAATCTCGACTTCAGTAATCTGAGGAAAATAGGACTGAATTGCTCTAAAAAAATCCGGGTCAATGAATAACTCATTTTCTTGCTCAATTTTTCTCTGTACACGCTGTTTAAAATCCTTAATCGAATCCTCAGGGTTAGCCTTATAAAGTTCTACATCAGCGTGAAAAGCTTCCATGAGTTGCAAGTTTCGCACATCTCCAAGGAAAATACACCCCCCCGGAGTTAGTACCTTGATAGCTCCCTCTAAAACCCGCAATAAGTAATCTATATGGGGGAAATACTGCACAACCGAGTTAAGGATAATTGTATCGAATCCTTCTGACTCCAAACCCTCAAAATTATCGGCTGTGCTATGCAATAGCCTGACTTGCTCTAGCTTCGGCCCTTCTTGATTAATTCGCTGAATATGGTCTAAGGCAACGGATGAGATATCGGTTCCCCAATAACACTGGCAATGGGGAGCAACTTGGAATAATATTAACCCGGTTCCACAACCTATTTCCAGAACTTTTTTCGGTTGTTGAGCGAGAATAACCTTAACTTTATCATCTAGCCATTCTCGCATCTGAGCAACCGGGATAGGTTCCCCCGTGTAACTACTATTCCAGCCAACAATATTAAATATCCCTTGAGAATCTGTCGATGTTTGCCTGTAAATTTGGTTATAGAGGCTTTGCCATTGCTCGATTTGCTCATCGAATAATTGCCCTTTTTCTGAAGTCGCCAAGAGTTCCCCCTCTTGAGACTGACCCACAACATAAGCAATTAGTGTTTTACTCCCTGTTTCTGTCTCCGATGCAATGACTACCGCTTGCTCAACTGCTGGATGTTGACTGAGTATAGTTTCAATTTCCCCAAGCTCAATCCGGAAACCTCGAATCTTAACTTGATGGTCAATCCGCCCTAAAAACTCAATATTTCCATCGGGTAAATACCGGGCTAAATCTCCCGTTTTATATAATTTTGCCCTAATTTCTCCCCCTATTCCTGCTTCCACCTTAGCAAAAGGATTAGGGATAAATTTCTCGGCCGTCAATTCGGGACGATTGAGATATCCACGAGCTAAACCTATGCCACCAATATGTAATTCTCCCACAATCCCTATAGGAACTGGTTGTAAATCCGGATTAAGAATATAAATCTGAGTATTGGCAATTGGTTGACCAATACTCACTAGAGCTTTTTGATTCTCCGGCAAACAGGGCCAGTAAGTCACATCAATCGCCGCCTCAGTCGGACCGTAGAGGTTGTGAAGTTCACAGTCAAAATGCTCAAAAAAGCGTTGTGTTAAGTCTAATGGCAGAGCTTCTCCACTACAGAAAACCCGCTTGAGAGAACTACATCCTTTTAGCTCTGGTTCTTGCAGAAACACCCGCAACATGGAGGGGACAAAATGAAGGGTAGTGATTTGCTGCTTTTGGATCAATTGTATTAAATAGGTACTATCTTTATGACCTTCGGGTTTTGCTACTACTAGGGTTGCACCCGCTAATAAGGGCCAAAAGAATTCCCAGACTGAAACATCGAAACTAAAAGGGGTTTTTTGTAAAATGCCATCACTCTTAGTTAACTGATAAGTATCCTGCATCCACAACAAACGATTCCTAATCCCCTTATGATTATTCATTACGCCTTTAGGCTTACCTGTGGATCCCGAAGTATAAATAACATAGGCTAAATTTTCCCCCGTTACGCCACTGTCACAATTGTTCTGACTTTCTTGAGAAATTGCTGGCCAATCTGTATCCAAAGCAACAACAATTCCCCGGTATTCCCCCAACAATCCCCGCAGCGATTCCGCAGTAATGATCACTTTTACCCCAGTATCTTCTAATAGATAACTTAGGCGTTCTTGAGGATAATTAGGTTCTAAGGGGACGTAAGCTCCTCCAGCTTTCAAAACAGCCAATAATCCTACTACCATTTCTAAGGAACGCTCTAGATAAATTCCTACTAATTCCTCTGGTTTTACTCCTAATTTTTGTAGGTAATGACCAAGTTGATTGGCTTTTTCATTTAATTCTTGATAAGTTAATTCTTGATTTTCAAAAATGACCGCCACTCTCTCAGGGTAAAGTTTGGCTTGCTCTTCAAATAGCTGATGAATCCATTGCTTTTCAGGATATTCAATGGCCGTATCATTCCAATCTCTCAGCAATTGTTCTCGTTCTTCGGTCGTTAATATATCAATTTCTGACAAATCTATATCGGGATTAATCGTCACTGTTTCTAAGATTTCTAGGTAATGTCCTAGCATTCTCTCGACAAAATCTCTGGGAAATTTATCTTTAATAAAAGTGACAGAAACACCACTATCATCCGCTGCTATGGCAAAAACTAATTGAAACCGATTTAACGAAGAAATGTCGGCGCACAGTCCTTCTTTGATCACAGCAACGTCAAAAATATTCTCTAGATTTCCTCCTCTTGCTGCCAAGGTTTTGACCAAACTATCCAGCGTATAGTTTTGATGGCGATAGCCTTCTTGTAAATCTTTACGAATGATCCTTAGTAAATCTTTAAATGAACTAAAATTATGTTGATTGAACCGGCAAAATATCAGGCTATCTAATGTTTTTGTATTCAAAGCTGCTGTAGCCGTGGCAAACTCGACTTGAGCAGTGTATTTAAACATTAAAACTTGAACAACAGCCAGATGAAATGCTAAATTATTAACAGAATTATTTGCAGTTAAACTGTTGATTTTTTCCTGTAAATCTGTAGAGATAACTTCAAGAACGCTATGCTGCTCCCCGGTTTTATTCTGACTTACATTACCAAATAGAGTAGTTACTGGCTCTATTTCTTGAAGTTGCCGAATTTGGTAATCTATTGAAACCAGATGTGCTTCCATTGCTGTTCTAACTTTTTCCCTAAATAGTGGTTGATGGCGGTATTCAGAGTCATGGGGTACAATGCTTTTTTCACCGTTCCCTTAAAGCGATAATTCCTGTCTCTGACGAGTGGGATTATTGCTATTTGAACTACAGGAAACCCGACTACGGCTAAGGTCAGGGTTTCTGTCGCTTCTTCAAAATTGTTCTGAGCCTCGACATTGTAGCATACTAACCGACATTCTGCACATCTCCATATACTTTTACAAATTTTTACATTCCCTGGGATGTTTTGACAAAAAATCTTCACTGTAGAAACCACTGAACCCAATAAATTAGTAAAAATTATTAATTGAATATTAAGAAGTGCAAAAAGTGTGACATTTAAAGATACAATTGCGCGAGACCAGCAGAGCAGAGCTTAGGATGCCACACCCCATAAACGTTTATTGCAGATGTCTATTGACAATTACTACCTTGATCAGGTACGATTAGCTGTCTGGTCGTAATAGCTGAAGGGGTGACAACGAGGTTGAAGTTTAAGTGAGGTGGGGGAAAAATTTCCTCACTGTGAGCCATCAAATTAATCGACTTACTCGGCAAAAACCAAATTCCCTCGTTATCTTTCGGCGAAAGTCTCAAGCTTTTTCCCTAAACCCGACACTCTACACCCTGTTTCACTTTCCATCTGCTTGTCACCCCGTCAGTCGCAATAATTATTCTTTTCCAAGTCGATTCTAACAATATGGACTTTCAAGATAAAAAGAACTTATCCGAAAACGACCAATCAATCCAAACTAGAGTTTTTAAAGCTCTTAGTGAAGCTAAAGAAAAATTAAAAGCTTTCGAGTCTCAACAAAGAGAACCCTTAGCTATCGTGGGTTTAGGTTGTCGTTTCGGTCATAATATTGCGACACCTGAATCCTTCTGGTCTTTCCTCAAAGCGGGTAAAAATCACCTCAGAGAAATACCTAAGGAGCGCTGGAACCAGCAGGATTTTTATGATTCAGATCGGAATAAAGTGGGTAAAATCTATGTTTCTCAGGGGGGGTTTCTCGATGATGTCTCCCAGTTTGATGCCCATTTTTTCGGAATTGCTCCCAAGGAAGCCGTCGCTATGGATCCTCAGCAAAGGTTGCTTTTAGAGGTAGCCTATGAAGCTTTGGAAAATGCAGGAATGGCAACAACGACGGCTAGAAGGGGAAAAACAGGGGTTTTTATCGGGATTACCAACAATGACTATGCCCGTATTCTTACCTCAAATGAGGACTATAATGCCATCGGAGCCTATCATATTTCGGGCAATCATACTAACGCGGCAGCTGGGCGTATTTCTTACCTTTTAAATCTTAATGGTCCGAGTTTGGCAGTAGATACCGCTTGCTCTTCCTCCTTAGTCGCTGTTCATCTCGCTTGCCGTTCCTTACGTTCCCAAGAATGCAGACAAGCTTTAGTCGGAGGAGTGAACCTAGTTTTAACTCCAGAAGTGGTCATCGCCTTGTGCCGCAATCAGATGTTGGCCCCAGATGGCCAATGCAAAACCTTTGACGAAAGTGCCGATGGGTTTGGAATCGGCGAAGGTTGCGGAGTCATCGTCTTAAAAAGACTCAGTGACGCTCTTGAAGATGGTGATCACATTTGGGCCGTGATTCGAGGGACCGCAGTCAACAACGATGGGGCCAGTGGCGGCTTTACCGTTCCTAATGGGCCCGTACAGAGAGAATTAATCAGAGAAGCTCTAGCTGACGCTCGTTTAGATGCCGAGGCGATCGATTATGTTGAAGCTCACGGTACAGGAACATCTTTGGGAGATCCCATCGAAATTAAAGCCATAGCCGAGGCATTATGCGTCAATCGTCGCAAATCTAACCCTTTATTAGTCGGTTCTCTCAAAACTAATTTAGGTCATCTGGCGGCGGCGGCGGGAATTTCAGGATTAATTAAAACCGCATTATCGCTGCACTACCGTGAAATTCCGGCTCATCTAAATCTTAAAAAACCCAATCCTCATATTAATTGGGATGCCTTACCGATTAGTATCGTTACGCAAAATTGTCCTTGGAATGTTAATAATGGCAAGCTCAAAGCGGCTGGAGTCAGTTCTTTTGGAGCATCGGGAACCAACGCTCATGTTATTTTAAGTGAACCGCCTCAACCGCAACCCCAAACCCCAAAAATATCCCCCATTCTCGTTACTTTCTCGGCTAAGGAACCCGAACGTTTACGTCTTTTTACGACTCAATTTGTCGATGAGCTTGAGCAGAAAACAGAACTCAACGTCAAGGACATTGCTCTATCTTTAAATACTGGTCGTTTCCCCCATAAACATCGTCTCGCTCTTTTAGTTTCTAATCAAGAGAATCTGCGCCAAGGAATTCAGGCTTTTCTCAATAGCAATGGGGATGAAAAGCAATTTCAAAATATTCAAAATAATAGCTTCGACATCATTTATGGAGAAGCGCAAAGCCATCCTAAAGTTGCTTTTCTCTGCAATGACGAGGAAGAAATTAGTCCAGAAATCATTGAAAATCTGCTCAATAATGAGCCAGTATTTCATGAGGCTTTTAGGCAGTGCGAGCATCTGTTTAAAAAATATTTAGAAGTTTCTCTTCAGGAATTATTGTCATCTAAAAAAGCCTTAGAGCCTCAGAGTTCTTTGTCTGTACAACCGCTATTATTTGCCTATCAATATGCTCTTTGTGAACTCTGGAAATCGTGGGGAATTTCTCCTTCTGCGATTCTAGGTTCTGGATTAGGGGAATATCTCGCCGCTCAACAAGCGGGCGTTTTTTCCCTTGAAGATACCGTCAAGCTGGTGGCGAAACGCGCTAAAATTAGCCCACAAAACCCCAACTCAGAAGACCTTTTATCCTTGCTCAAAAGCACCCCAGAAGTCGATTCTAACTCCCCCGATATTACCCTAATTTATCAGGGTGAAGTTGTGAAAAAATCTCTCAGAAATTTGGTGAATAGAGGGGAAAAGATTAGGCAGAAATCCGACGAAATCGCCCGGGGAATTTCTACTCTGCATCAAATGGGCTATCAAATCTTCCTAGAAATGGGAATCGGTGCCAATCTCATTAATATAGGTCGTCAAAAGTTAGGGGTAAATTCAATTCTATGGTTATCTAGTTTAGGGAAAGATTGTCACAGTGACCAGCATGAGCAAAGGGTGCTAGGTCAACTCTATGTGAGAGGATTTAATATTAACTGGGAAGCCTTTCATCGCTCACATCCAGGGCAAAAAATTAGTTTACCTAATTCGCCTTTTATCCGCAAACGCTACTGGATAAATTCTGGCAATAAATCAGAGTCTTCTAGCTATAAAAACCCTAATTATTACTCTGGACATCCCTTACTAGGCGAGCATTTTCCTTCTCCCTTAGCTCTGCTTCAATATCGAGGGAGCATTAGTCAACATAAACCTGCATTTTTAGGAGAACATCAGGTTTTTGATCAGGCCATATTGCCAGCATCTGCCTTAATAGAAATGGCCTTAGCTGCTGGGGAGAATCAAAAAGTTATTTTAGAAAATGTTGAATTTAAGAAAGCATTAATTTTAAAAGATACGGAAGACACATTACAGTTAATCATTGAGCAAAAAAGCTTTAAAATTTACCATGCACTTGAGCCAAATTGGGCAGTATTAGTTACTGGAACAATTGAGGAATTGAAATCAACTAATTTAACCAATTGTGATCTAGAAGAAATCGCAAAAAATTGTCCTGAAGAAGTCGATATAAACTCCTTTTATGAAACTTATCAAAAATCAGGGATAAATTACGGGAGTAACTTTCGGCTCATTCATCAACTGAAGCGCGGAGAAAATACAGCTTTTGCTCAAATCAAATTAACCGATAGATTAGAGCGGGAAAAATATCATTTTCATCCAGCTATGTTAGACGCTTGTTTTCAAGGGATTGCTGCCATTTTATTTAAAGAAGAATCCTCAGTAACTTATGTTCCTGTTCGTCTTGGTAAATTGGCATTTTTTCACCCTCCTGATGAGCAGGTAATCAGCGCGGTTCGACTGAAGAACTCCTCCCCTAACCCTAACATTATTATCGCTGATATTGATATCTATTCCCCCCAAGGTCAACCCTTAGCATCCCTCACCAACTTAGAACTAAAAGCCGTTCAATCCCAAGAGATTATCCCCCAAGAAATCCCCCCTCAAATCTATCTAGAAGAATGGATGCCTTGCGAGGAATTATTAGGGAATGGCAGAGACACTTTAGTAGCTCCCCAGGTAATTAAAAATCAAATTCACCCCCCACAGTTAGAACAACAACTAGGGGAAAAATTGGCGCAATATGAGCGCTTAATGGCATCTTTAGAAAAGTTAAGCGTTGTCTATATCTGGGAAGCCTTAACAAAACTTAATGGACAGCCAAAATTAGGTCAAACTTATTCCGAAGCACAGATAGCAAATCAAGGTCAAATTGTCGATTTTTACCGACCTTTATTATCTCGATGTTTAAGCATTTTAGCTGAAGAAAAAATCGTTAATCAGACAAAAGATGGCTGGCTATTCCTCAAAAAATTAGAAGCACCTTCATCCCAATCACAAATTAAAATTATCCGCCAAGAATTTGCCGATTATCCAGCAGAAATTAGTCTAATGGAGCGTTGTGGCTCTGCTTTGGCAGCAGTCATGAGTCGTCAAGTTGATCCATTAGAATTACTCTTTCCTCAAGGGGATTTAGAAGCGATTGCGTCAATTTATTCGGAAGCCGCCGGAGCTAAATTGATGAATCAGTTAGTCGCCACCACAATCAGCCGTGCTATTGCAAATTTCCCCCCCTATTATCCCCTAAGAATTCTCGAAATTGGAGGAGGCACAGGAGCCGCTACTACTGGCATTTTACCTCACTTACCCACGGAACATATCGAATATGTATTCACCGATATTTCCTCTAGTTTCTTAACAAGAGCCAAGGAAAATTTTAGAAACTATCCCTTTATTAAATATCAAACTTTAGACATTGAAAAAAATCCCTTTACTCAGGATTTTCTACCTGGCAGTTTTGACATAATCATTGCCGCTAATGTTCTTCATGCCACAGCCAACCTTCAAAAAACCCTTGAAAATGTGCGCTCTCTCATCGCTCCCAAGGGACTACTAATCCTCTTAGAAAGTACAGGGGCAAGACGTTGGGTAGATTTAACCTTTGGCTTGACAGAAGGATGGTGGTTATGTAGTCAAGATCTGCGGCGGAATGGTTATCCGTTAATCAGCACAAAAGATTGGCAAAATTTACTGATTGAGAATCAATTTGAAGACATTAATATTATCGAACCAAGCCAAGCAAAAACCCGAAATTTATTAAAACAAAGTGTCATTATTGGTAGAAGCAGTGAGCAATTACCTTCTCTGCCAGCAAAATCCTACTCTCATCAAATAATCTGGGCAGATAGTCAAGGAATTGCTAACGGTTTAATCCCTCTATTCCAACAGAGAGGAATAAGTTGTTCTTGCGTCTTTACCCAAGATATTAACCCGGAGATTGCTGAAGATTACCTATCAACATTGAGAAACTCGATAACTTCAGAAACTCGTCAAATACTGTACTTCTGGGGCTTAGAAAACATCCCTGGAGAAATTGATCAACAAGTCGAGATTCATTGTCAACGATTTCTCTTTTTCTTACAAGCCTTATTGCAGCAAGAAAATCCACCGACTCTGATTTTAGTGACTCAAGGAGCAGTACCAGCAAAAGCCATTAAAACCCTAACCTCTCCCTCTCAAGCCTCCTTATTAGGAATAGCCTTCAGCCTAGTCTTAGAACATCCTGAACTTAATTTTAAGGCAATTGACCTAGATCCAGATGAAGTAAACGCAGCCGACAAACTGCTGCAAGAAATCTACAGTAATCCCCAAGAAAACCGGGTTGCTTTGCGGGGGGAACAGCGTTTTTATCCTCGTTTGGTGCAGAGAAAACTTGAAGATGGAAAGATCAATTTTAGTCCTGATGCCTATTATTTAATCACAGGAGGCACAGGGGGGTTAGGATTAGCAACAACCCGATGGATGATTGGAAAAGGGGCGCGGAATCTAGTTTTGTGTAGTCGTCGAGGGGCAGAAGGAATTAGCCCTGAAATATTAGCCAATTTCTCCTCTAGTGGGGCAGAAGTTACCCTTAAAAAACTTGATATTACCGATGCTGAAAAACTGCACGCCGTCCTAGAAGAATGCCGTTCTAAATATCCTATACGGGGTATTTTTCACATTGCTGGAACCTTAGACGATACAACCTTATTAAGACTAACACCAGAGAGCTTTAATTATGTTTTAGCTCCCAAAGTTAAAGGAACTTGGTTGCTTCATCAACTCACCCTAAATGACCCATTGGAATTCTTTGTCTGTTATACTTCTGCTGTATCTTTAATTGGCTCGGCAGGACAAGCTAATGCTGCGGCAGCTAATGCCTTTGAAGACGCTTTTATCTATTATCGTCAGGCGCATAGTTTACCCGGAACGGTCATAAATTGGGGTCCTTGGAGTGAAATAGGTGCAGCAGTAGATCGCAATGTTTTAGAGAGATTAGCCGCTAAAGGATATGGGGCTATGAAACCCGATTTAGCCATTAATGCTCTGGAAAAAATTCTTCTAAATCAGATTATCCGCGCTGGTGTAATTAAGATTGACTGGCAACAATTTCCTTATATTCATCAAAGCTTTTATAAAAACTTTCTGCCTCAAGGAAAACCCCAAGCTGCCCCCTCATCTGAGTTTTTAAAACAATGGCAAAATTTAACCTTAAAAGAGCGTCCTAATTGGCTAACTAATCATATCATCATGCGTGTTTCTACTGTTTTAGGACGCTCAAATGATGAAACTTTTTCCCCTCAACAGGGCTTTTTTGATTTGGGGATGGACTCTCTCACTTCTACAGAGTTACGAAATCTGTTACAAACTGACTTTAATTGTTCTCTCCCTTCGACAATTACTTTTCGTTTTCCGAATGTTGAAGCCTTAGCTAATTATTTACAGCAAGAAGTTCTAGATAATTTTCAACCAGTATTTACCCCTCAAATAAAAGCAGAAATTTCTCAAAAACAGCCAGAAAAATCCTCTGTAGAAAAATCACAACTCGATGATGATCCTATTGTTATTGTCGGCATGGCTTGTCGATTTCCCGGCAGTGCTAAGAATTTACAATCTTTCTGGGAACTTTTAGAACAGGGAAAAGATGCCATAACAGAAATTCCTCAAGATCGCTGGGATCAGGAAACATGGTATGATCCTAATCCCGATGTACCGGGCAAAATATACGCTCCTTACGGTGCATTTCTAGAACAAATTGAGGAATTTGATGGAGAATTTTTTGGCATTATTCCTAGAGAATCTGTTGCCATGGATCCTCAGCAGCGTTTACTATTGGAAACCACCTGGCAAGCTTTAGAATCTGCTGGACAAAATCCCCAAAAATTACGCAACAGTCAGACGGGAGTTTTTATCGGTTGCATGACTCAAGATTATGCCCAATTAAGTTATTCTCCTCAAGCCATTAATGCTTATACTGGTTCAGGAACTTCTGTTAGTATGGCGGCGGGTCGTCTTTCTTATGTCCTTGGTTTACAGGGTCCATCAATGACTATTGACACCGCTTGTTCCTCCTCATTAGTAGCGATTCATTTAGCTTATAATGCCTTACTTAATGGTGAGTGCGATCTGGCTTTAGCCGGAGGGGTTAATGTTATTTTAACTCCCATTATTTCTTTAATCGAAAGTCGCGCCCATATGCTTGCCCCTGATGGACATTGCAAAACCTTTGATGAGAGCGCAAATGGCATGGTGCGAGGAGAAGGCTGTGGAATAGTTGTTCTGAAAAGATTGAGCCAAGCGGTTAAGAATGGAGACCAAATTTTGGCAAAAATTTATGGTACAGCCGTCAATCACGATGGTCCAAGCAGTGGGCTAACTGTTCCTAATGGTCAAGCTCAAGAAAAATTATTACATCAAGCCCTTAAACGTGCTAATCTCAAGCCTGAACAAATCGATTATATTGAAGCTCACGGCACTGGAACAGCCCTTGGTGATCCGATTGAATTAGAAAGTATGTCCGCCGTTTTTGGTCAACGCTCCCCTAATCGGCCTTTAATTATTGGTTCAGTAAAAACGAATTTAGGCCATTTAGAAGGTGCTGCCGGAATTGCTGGATTAATTAAAACAGTTCTAGCTTTACAACACCATAAAATACCTCCTCATCTTCACTTTAAAAATCCTAATCCCCGCTTTGATTGGAGTTCTCATATTTTTGAAGTTCCTGTACAAGGAAAACCTTGGAATATCAGCGAACGTCCAAGGATTGCTGGAGTAAGTTCCTTTGGATTTAGTGGAACGAATGCTCATATCATTGTTGGGGAAATTGGCTCTGATTTGCCTCAAGCTTCGGAGAATAATTTTTATCTATTACCTCTTTCGGCTCGTTCTGAAAAATCCCTGCAAGAGTTAGCGAGAAATTATCAAGATATTTTGACTGAGTCTATCAATTTAGCTGATGTTTGTTTTACCGCCAGTACAGGGCGGGGGATTTTTCCGCAACGAATCTGTATTTTAGCAGACTCAATAACGACGGCACAACGAGCATTAATTGATTACCAAGATGGTGAAGATTCTGACTCATTAATTCGACCGATTTTATCAGAGACTCCGCCAAAGATAGCTTTCCTCTTTTCTGGACAAGGCTCTCAATATTCTGGCATGGGAGAAACCCTTTATAACCGAGAAGTTGTTTTTAAGGAAACATTAGATCTTTGTGATCAAATTCTAGAACCCCTTTTAGAAAAATCTCTCCTAGATTTAATCTTTCAAGAGCAAAATAGCCAGTTATTAGAGGAAACCCAAATCACTCAGCCGGTGATTTTTTCCCTTGAATATGCACTCGCCAAATTATGGCAATCTTGGGGAATACAACCTTCAGCCCTTTTAGGACATAGTATCGGGGAATATGTGGCGGCTTGTTGGGCAGGAGTCTTTTCTTTAGAAGATGCCTTAAAATTAGTGACTCAACGGGGTAAATTAATGGGAAAATTGCCCCACAATGGCAGTATGTCCGCTATTTATGCTGATTATGAGACGGTAGCAAACGCTCTAACTTCTTATGAAAATCAAGTTAATATTGCTTCAGCCAATGGCTCAATTACCGTCATTTCTGGATTTAAAGAGATTGTTGAGCAACTGGAAAAAGACTTTATTGATCAAGGGTATAAAACTAAACGTTTAGCGGTATCTCATGCTTTTCATTCTCCCTTAATGCAGCCTATTCTTGATGACTTTTCCCAGGTCTTAAAAACAATTTCTTTTCATGAACCTAACTTAACCATTATTAGTAATCTGACAGGGAAAGCTGTAGGTTCAGAAATTACAACTCCTGATTATTGGGTAGCTCATCTGCGTAATACTGTACAGTTTAGTCAAGGATTTAAGTCTTTAATTGATCAGGGTTATCGTTGTTTTCTAGAAGTCGGTTCCAAGCCTGTATTACTGAGTATGGCTCGCCTTATTTCCTCTAACCAAGACCTATTATGGTTGCCTAGTATTGTACCCGGGCAGGATGAACAGGCACAAATGTATAGAAGTTTAGCGACACTTTTTGTTAATGGTTATTCCCTAGACTGGGCTAAAGTATTTAAACAAGGTAAGCGGATTATTTTACCGACTTATCCTTTTCAAAGAGAACGGTATTGGTTATCTAATTCGGAATTTTCTCTAGGGCAAATCAAGACTCAGTTACATCCTTTTATTAGAGATTTTAAAAAGTTAGCAACGGGAGACATGATCTTTGAAGGTGAGGTGAGTTCTCTTAACCCTAGTTATTTAGAAGAACATAAGGTATTTGAAAACATTGTATTTCCGGCTACCGGTTTTATTGAAGCTATTTTAGCCGCAAGTCAGAAAATATTTGATGGGCATTTTGTCACCCTTGAAAATGTCTCTATCCATCAGGGACTCCTCTTGTCTCCAAATCCCTCAATAATCCAAATAATTTTTAGACCTAAAAAATCATCTCAACTGATTTATACTTTTGAGATATTTAGCAGTGATTCTGCACAAGAACAATGGGTTCTTCATGTTACAGGTGAAGTCAAACCTAAGGATATACAAAGCTTGGCTGCCTCAGAATTAACCCAAACTAAATTAGAAAGGGAAAACTCTAAAGAATCGATTTCTATTCGTGAATTCTATGAGCTTTATCAGCAGATGGGTATCAGGTATGGGGAGCAGTTTAAAGCGATTCAAGAGTTATATTCTTTCAAAAAAGGCTCTCAAGCTAAAATTAGTATTAACCCTAGTTTAGCGGATCGGCGTTATTATTTTCATCCGGTTCTTTTGGATGCTTGCTTACAGAGTATTGGGGCAGCTTTCCCCGAAATTCATGGTCAAGAATTGCATCTACCTTATGGATTCTCTTCCCTGGAAATATTCCTAAATCCAACTTCGCAAGTTTGGACGGAAGTTCAGGTCATCTCAGATACTAATGGTGAAATGAGAGTAAATGTTAATATTTATAATGAACAAGAACAGCTTTGCGCTCGTTTTACTGACTTAACAGCACGGCGCATAAATCCAGATATTTTACAGAGTTTATGGCAAGAAAAGTCAAACAATTGCTTTTATAAAGTGGAATGGAAAAAACTTTCTTCAATGCCAACTGTTGCCGTTGATCCTCAAAATTCTTGGTTAGTCTTGGTTCGTCCAGAAACAGACTTAAATTCCCTAATTAATTTATACAAAAAGGCAGGAGAAAAAGTAATTACTGTAGAAATGGGGCAGAATTATCAATGTCATTCTCAAGATTCTTTTGCCATCAATGCCGCTCAAAAATCTGATTTTCAGCGTCTCTATCAAGAAGCTTATCCATCTGGAGAATTTCCGACTGGTGTTGTTTTTTGTTGGGAATCTTCAGAAGCTGAAGATGTTCTAGATACGGTATATCAGAGTTCTCATGCCGTCTTAAATTTGGTGCAAACCCTCACTAATAACTGGGAGAAATTACCCCATTTATGGCTGATTACTCGCGGGGCTAATAAGATTAGCAATGATACGGCTTTATCTCCTCAACAGTCTCATTTATGGGGATTAGGAGCAGTCATTAATCAAGAGTATCCTAAAATGGGTTGTGTTTGTTTAGATTTACCAATCCATAAAGAAGCTAATGAAGCTGAACTTTTATTCAATGAATTAAAGTGTTTCCCCCATGAATTCCGTTTAGCTTTACGTCAAGGAAACCGCTACGCAGCTAGGTTAGTTTCTGCATCTCTTCCTATCTCAGAAAAACGACAGTTTATTAATCAGTCAGGGGCTTATTTAATCACGGGAGGGGGAGGAAAACTGGGCGGATTAGTGGCTCAATGGTTATCAGAAATGGGAGCAAGTCACCTAGTTTTGTGTAGTCGCCATGTTAAATCTTCAACAGAATTGATAGCTTCATTAGTGAAAAAAGGAACAAAAGTAACCTTGATTGAAGCTGATATTACTTCCCCCACAGATATGAAAAATTTATTCTCTCGTTTTGGCGCAGACTTGCCCGTCTTACGAGGAATAATTCACGCAGCAGCGGTCTTAGAAGATGGGCTGATCAGTAATCAAAGTTGGCAAAAATATCAAAAGGTAATCAGTCCAAAAGTAGCAGGAACTTTATTATTAGATCGTTATACTCGCTCTCTATCTTTGGACTTTTTCGTAAGCTTTTCTTCTGCGGCTGTTATCCTTGGTTCGCCGGGTCAAAGTAATTATGCGGCGGCTAATGCTTTCCTGGATGCTCTAATGCAGCAACGGCAAAGTTTAGGATTACCTGGTATTAGTATTAATTGGGGAGCTTGGGAGACGGGCAACCAAATTGATCAACAACGTTTCGCTAATTGGGGTTTGCAGATGATGTCCTCTGAGCAAGGGTTTCAATATCTCAGTCAGGTAATTTTAGGTGATATTACTCAAGGGATAGTTCTCGATATTGATTGGTCGATTTTTAATCAAACTTTCAACATTAGTCAACCCTTCTTTAGCGAGGTATTAACCCTAAACAATCAAAAACAAACAAGTCCAGCAAAACTATTAGAACAATTAAAATCTGTCTCTATAGACGAACGAATAACCGCTTTAGTAGAAGGACTGGAGAAAATATTAAGAGAAGTGACAGGGTTAAATGAGAATAAGGTTATTCCTCAACAAACATCATTCTTAGACTTAGGTTTAAACTCTCTAATGGTCATAGAATTTAAAAATCGCTTAGAAAGAGATTTAGGGTGTAAATTGCCATCCTCGATCATTTTCGATTATCCTAATCTTCTCAGCTTAAGTACCTATTTAAGGGAAGAAATTCTAGCCAATCATCTCGATTTTGAGATTAAAATAAATCCAATTCCTGACAATCATAATCCCTACGACAGCCTCAGTGAAGACGAACTCGCAAGATTACTTAATCAAAAATTAACGGAGCTTGATCAATATGGAGGTTAAACTTTAAAAATAATGTTTCAAAAGCCATGAGATGTGGTAGGATAGGTAGATGAACATGAGTAAGCTTAACTCTCTGGGGTTAAATTTGGGTTTATATTTACTGATAGCACAGCATCCTAATTTATGTTTAACGGCGTATAAATTTAGAAATTATAGAGAATAGGGCATGGTTGAGAGTATAGATTACAAAAAATTAATGGCAACGACCTTAAGCAAAATGGAGGTCATGCAGGCTCGTATCAATGAATTAGAGACGAGACAAAGTGAAGCTATTGCGGTGGTTGGGATGGCTTGTCGTTTTCCTGGAGGTATTAATTCCCCAGAAAAATATTGGAGTTTTTGTCAAGCCGGGCTTGATGCTATAGTAGAAGTTCCTAAAAGCCGTTGGGATATCTCAAAACTGTATTCTCAAGAACCAACTTTAGGAAAAATGAACACCGCTTATGGGGGATTTCTTCAAGAGAATATTACAGAATTTGATGCCCGTTTCTTTTCGATTTCAGCAAGAGAAGCAGCCTCCATGGATCCTCAACAAAGGTTACTCTTAGAAGTTGCTTGGGAAGCGTTAGAAAATGCCAATTTACCTCTGAAAAATTTAGCCGATAATAAAAAAGTAGGGGTATTTGTGGGGATTACTAGCATTGATCATGCCCTGAAGGTTTACGGCACTAACTATGATCAAATTGACTCTTTTTTTGGCACCGGCAATGCTCTAAGCGCAGCCGCCGGAAGGCTATCTTATTTTCTCAATCTTCACGGTCCTTGTCTCTCGATTGATGCAGCCTGTGCATCCTCATTAGTAGCCGTCCATCAGGGGATTCGTAGCCTTAGAAATCGTGAATGTGAACTCGCTTTAGTGGGTGGGGTAAACCTCATTTTAGAACCCGCAATTACGATTAGTCTTTCTCAGTCGGGAATGATGTCCCCCGATGGGCGTTGCAAAACCTTCGATGCCTCTGCTAACGGATATGTGCGAGGGGAAGGCTGTGGGGTTTTAATCTTAAAAACTTTATCAGAAGCCCAGAAAAACGGGGATCACATTCTTGCCCTGTTGCGAGGTTCGGCGGTGAATCATAATGGGGCTGCTGCCGGTTTAACCGTACCCAGTGGACCCGCCCAGCAAGAATTGCTCCGTCAAGCTCTAGCTGATGCCAGAATAGTCCCTGAAGATGTCAGCTACATAGAAGCTCATGGCACAGGCACTTCTTTAGGAGATCCCATCGAATTGAATGCCATTGCCTCAGTTTATGGAAAGCGCTCCGACCCTCTTTATATCGCCTCAGTGAAAACCAATATCGGTCATCTTGAAGCCGCAGCTGGCATGGCCGGAATAATCAAAACAATTCTGATTCTTCAACAGGGTGAAATCCCCTCCCATCTTCACTTCCAAAGCCCTAATCCTCTGATTAATTGGGAAGACCATCCTATTAAAATTCCTACTCAAAATATACCTTGGCCGAATAACAATAAAGTCCCTATAGCTGGGGTAAGTTCTTTTGGGTTTTCTGGCACAAATGCCCATGTCATTGTTCAACAGGCACCCGTCAGCAAAATCTCAGAAATTCAACAACAAATTCCCAGTCATCTCTTAACCCTTTCAGCCCACAACAAAACCGCTTTAAAAGAATTAGCCAAACGCTTCCATACCCTCCTAGAATCTCGTCCTGAAATTGGAGATATTTGTTATAGTGCAGCCGTCGGGAGGATAGATTTACCTGAACGTTTAGCCATTGTTGGCGATACTTGTCCAGAATTACAACAAAGATTAGCCGCTTTTGCTGAAGAAAAACCACTTGATGATTTGACTTTTTATCAACGTTTTACATCGGAAAAATCCCCTAAAATTGTTTTTCTTTTTACAGGGCAAGGGGCTTGTTATCCCGGCATGGGGCATCAACTCTATCAAACCCAGCCGACATTTCGTCAATATATTGATCAATGTGCCGAAATATTAGCGAAGTATTTAGACCATCCTTTAACTGAAATATTATTTGGTGAACAGACCGATTTACTCAATCAAACTGCTTACGCTCAACCGGCTATATTCGCCCTAGAATATTCCCTAACAATGCTATGGAAATCTTGGGGAATTACCCCCAGTTTACTGATTGGCCATAGTGTGGGAGAATATGTAGCAGCTTGTATCGCAGGAGTATTTAGCTTAGAAGCTGGACTCGCCTTAGTTGTCAAACGGGGGCAATTAATGCAAACCACGACCTCTGGGAAAATGGCTTCAATTTTTGCTGATGAAGAGACAGTCAGTTCCCTAATTAAAAATTATACTCAAACAGTTTCAATAGCTGCCATTAATCACCCTCAACAGATTGTGATTGCTGGAGAAAGTGCCAGCATTGAGGAAGTTATTAGCACCTGCAAAAAGCAAAAAATTCCCGCTCAATATCTTCCCGTTACTCAGGCTTTTCATTCCCCTTTAATGGAGCCAATTTTAAAAGAATTTGAAAAAGAGGCTCGTCAAATTTCTTATCAACGACCCCAAATTCTGCTACTTTCAGGACTTGATGGAGAGGTTTTAGAAAATGCACCAGATGCCGCTTACTGGAGCAAACAATGCCGAGAACCAGTAAGATTTTTGTCGAGTTTAATAACCGCTTTCAACAAGGGATATAACCTATTTTTAGAAGTGGGACCAAGACCAATACTAGCAGAACAAGGTCGTCGTTATAAAGATGAGTTCATCTGGTTAAGTTCTCTCAATCGTGGCTTAGATAACTGGCATACAATTCTTTCAGCCTTGGGACAACTCTACCTAAATGGCGCGCCTTTCAATCCAGAACAATTCAATCGAAATTATGGCTATAAAAAAGTCAGATTGCCGAACTATCCCTTTCAAAGGAAACCTTGCCAATTTCAGCCTAATCCTCGAACAGAAAATCAGAGCATTGACAAAATATTCCTAGACGCACAAACCTCTAACCTTACCGATACCGAAACCACAGTTTTCAATATGCAAAAACATCAACAGGAAATCCGTAATCAATTAAAATCAATTTTGGCTTTACTTCTGAAAGAAGATGAGAACGATCTACCGGAGGATGAGACATTACTAAACTTAGGAGCAGACTCAATTATCTTGACTGACTTTTCTCGCAAAGTTGAAGAAAAATTTCAAGTCAAAGTGAAAATAGATCAACTCTTTACCGATTTACAAACTCTTGTTGATATCGCCGAATACCTCTGCCAATTTGTCAAAGAAAAACCCTTAGAAAATGCTTCAGAAATAACAACTAAAGTTATCGATGATGAGACAGAATTAAGCAATTATTTGCAAGTCATTGAGCAATTGCAACCCATCGCTACAGCCTATATCATCAAGGCCTTAGAGTCCCTAGGAAAAAAACTTAATCAAGGGGAACAATGGACAATAGAAACCCTAAGACAAACCTTACCTGTTGCCCCTAAATATCACATTTTGCTCAATCGTTATTTGCAGGATTTAGAGCAAGCTAATATTCTTCAAAATCAAGGGAATATTTGGACTGTCAAAAACTTGCCTGAGTCTTTTTCCTTGCCCCAAGCCCTACAAAAGCTAGAAAAAACTTGTCCATCTGCAAAACCTGAATTAGAAATGTTGCAACGCTGCGGCGAAAATTTAGCAGAAGTTCTCAAGGGAAATATAGACCCCTTGACATTAATTTTCCCAGAAGGTTCCGTTGCTCATGCAGAAAGTATCTATGGAAATTCTCCCGTATCTCGATTGATGAATCAACGAGTCGCCCAAGCTATTAACCAGATTTTAACCAACTTTTCTAATAGTGATCGCCCCTATCAAATTCTCGAAATAGGAGGAGGAACTGGTGCCACTTCAGAAGCAATTCTTAACCACTTAAATCTCGATCATGTCACTTATTCTTTTAGCGAAGTTTCTCCCTTCTTACTGCATCAAGCTAGGCAAAAATTTCAGAAAAAATATAACCTAAACTTTCATCAACTAGACATTGAAAAGTCCACCATTTCTCAGGGGATACCTGCTCGTAATTATCATATTGTTGTGGCCGCTAACGTCCTTCATGCGACCCGAAATATTACAGAAACTCTAACCCATATTCGGGAACTGCTGCGCCCCGGTGGTTACTTAGTTCTCCTCGAAACCGTAGAAAATAACTCATGGCTGAATTTAACCTTTGGATTAACCCCCGGCTGGTGGCGCTTTCAGGACCAAGAATTACGCTCAGACACTCCCTTATTAAGTGGGGAAAATTGGTGTTCCGTTTTAAAGCGCTGTGGTTTCGCTACGGCGAATAGTTTCTCTAAACAAAACAATATTCCCATTAACAATGGCCAAGAATTAATTCTTGCTTGTGTGCCAGATGAACACCTCTCAATTCCTGCAATTCCTAAGTTCACTGTCTCAGGTGAAAGCTCCGGTAAAGAAGCCTTAATGATGGCTCAATTACAATCTTTAAAAGACCTAAAAGACCTCCATGAGAAAACCATTATCAAGCAATTAGAAGTTCTTCAAACTGCCACCGTCTCCCCCAGTATAGCCCCCGAAATATTAACGAATCAGACTCAAATCATTCCTACCCAAAGCTCTAAGATAGAAACTTACCTTCCGGTTTCTCAAGAGAATCCCAAATCTCCTGAGAAACCTAGTTCTCCCAATTTAAACCCCTTAGCTTTAAAGCTGACTGAGAACAAATCCTTAACCGAACAACAACAAGCCTTTATTCAAAATTTACAGAGTATTTATAACCAGAAAACCGCCAAATCAAAAGCCTATTCACAAAATAGCCGTAAGACAATGGTGGATGTTAAACCGACCATTGACTTCCGCATGGCCTTAAAAGAATTTCAATATCCCATTGTTTCAGAATCTGCTCAAGGGGCTTATTTTAAGGACATTGATGGCAATAATTACATTGACTTAGCTATGGGGTTTGGGGTTAACTTTTTTGGGCATAGTCCGGATTTTGTCATTGAAGCGGTTCAAGAACAAATGAACCGAGGAATAGGTTTAGGAATGCAGTCAAATCTGGCTGCCGAAACCGCCGCTTTAATTAGTGAAATGGGTCGAGTCGAAAGAGTCGCTTTTAGTAATACGGGAACCGAGGCGATTATGGCCGCTGTTCGCATTGCTCGCTCTCGTACAAAACGTCAAAAAATCGTTATGTTCGCCGGCTCCTACCATGGAACTTTTGACGGCATCTTAGCACGAGTAGGAGAAGATAAAACCACGGCTCAACCCTTAAGTTTAGGCACTCCTTTAGGAATGGTTGAAGACATAATAGTCTTGAGTTATGGAGTTGAAGAAAGCCTCGATATTATTGCTACTCATGCTGATGATTTAGCCGCCGTATTAGTCGAACCAGTTCAAAGTCGCAAACCCGATTTACAGCCTCAAGAATTTCTGCAAAAACTACGACAAATAACCCATAAAAAAGGGATCACACTCATTTTTGATGAAATTATTACTGGCTTTCGGATTGCTCCGGGAGGAGCGCAAGAATGGTTCAATGTTGAAGCTGATATAGTCATTTATGGTAAGGCCATTGGAGGAGGTTTACCAATTAGTATGATCTGCGGTAAAGCAGATTTCTTAGATACCGTTGACGGCGGTTTCTGGCAATACGGAGATGACTCTCATCCCCAAACCGAGTTAACCGCTTTTGGGGGAACTTTTTGTCGTCATCCTTTAGCCCTTGCTGCTTGTCGTGCTGTGCTTTTACATCTTCGGGAAAACAGTCCAACGATTCAAGAAAAAGTGAATCAATTAACTCATCGATTAGCCACCGAAGTTAATCAGTTTTTTCAAGAAATAGGCATTCCGATTCGGGTTGTTAATTTTGGCTCTTTATTCCGCTTTGAACCCTTTGGAGCTTATAGTATCTTCTTACAACCCATCGAATTACCCCTCTTTTATTACCTATTAAATCTTAAAGGAATCTACACATGGGAAAAACGAGTTTGTTTTCTCTCCACCTGCCATACTAATGAAGATATAGACAAAGTTATAGTAGCCGTCAAAGAAGCGATTACGGAATTGCAGCAAGCTGGTTTTTTTGCTAATGCTAAACGCCCCCAAGTCAAGAAAGAAGAAAAAAAGCCCCTCTCTGAAGATGAAGATGGTAGGGGACATCTACCATCTTTAAATCAGTCCTTTCCCACCAGTGAAGCTCAACGTCAACTTTGGTTATTAGCTGAATTAGACCGTAATGCTTCAGCATCCTATAACGTCACAACATCTCTAGAATTACTAGGTTCTTTAGATGTTTACATTTTAGAAAAAACGATTAATCAAGTTATTAATCGCCATGAAGCTTTGCGAACCAAAATTATAGAACAAGGAGAATTACAGGAAGTTGTCAATGAAGTTAAAATTAAATTAAACCTCATTGATTTGAAGGATGAAGATAATCCCGAAGCGACGGCCTTAGCGTTACGATCTCAGTTTTCCCAAAAACCCTTTGACCTGTCGATTGCTCCTTTATTTGCTGTGATTTTAATGCGCTTAAAATCTGACCATTATCTGCTCTCTTTAAAAACTCATCATATTGTGGCAGATGGTTGGTCACTAGGATTAATTTTGCAGGAAATTGGTCAACTTTATTCATCCCCAAATAACACAACTAAAGATGTTCTCAAACCACCGATGCAGTTTCGGCAATATTTAACCTTGCGAGGGCAAGAGACGCAAAGTCCGCAAATGTTAGAGCATCGGGATTTTTGGTTGAAAACCTATCAGGAAGAGCTGCCAACCTTTGAGCTTCCCACCGACTTTCCCCGTCCCGCCGTTAAAACCTACACTGGCGGCCAAGAAAGTCAAGTCATTCCCTCGGAAGTTGGGCAAAATTTGCAGAAAGTAGGACGCAAAAATAAAGCTACATTATTTATGACAATGTTCGCCGCTTATACTGCTTTTTTGCGTCGAATTTCTGGACTTAAGGATTTAGTCATTGGTATTCCTATTTCTGGGCGACAAATAGAAGGTAGTGACAACTTAGTAGGCTTTTGTTCTCAATTTTTACCCCTGCGGATACAAGTCGATGCTACCACCTCTTTTATTGAACATTTACAACACACTAAACAAACCCTGATCGACGCTTTTCGCCATCAGAGTTATACTTTAGAGGATTTATTAGCAGCTTTACAATTACCTAGAGATTTTTCTCGTTCTCCTCTCATTTCGGTATCTTTTAACATGGATCCTAGTTTAACTTTGCCTGAGTTTAAAGACTTAAAAGTATCCTTGCCACCGTCACCGATTGCTTACACCCCTTTTGATCTAGGATTTAACTTAATTGAACTTAATGATAACCTCATTATTTACTGCAATTACAATACAGACCTCTTTAAAAAAGAGACAATTAAACAATTTATTGAAAGCTTTGAAATTTTGCTGAGGGGAATCATTGACGATGCTAATCATCTTCTTTATCAGTTACCTTTATTAACCCCAGTCCAACAAGAGAAGTTACTCAGACAATTAACCGGAAAAACTCGCAAACTCCCTGAGAAAGCCACCATCATTGATGACTTTGTAGCTCAAGTTAAATTAACCCCTAATGCTCCCGCCTTAATTGCGGGAAAAATTAGCCTTAGCTATCAAGAATTAAATGAAAAAGTCAATCGTCTTACCCATTATTTACAGCAGGAATATCAGCTAGGTGTAGGAAAAGTGATTGGGGTCATGCTCCAGCGTGATCACAACTTAATCATCGGGATTCTGGCTACCTTTAAAACTGGAGCGACTTACGTTCCTATAGACTCTCAATATCCTCACAGTCGCATTGAGTTTATTTTAAAAGATAGTGGCTGTCATGTTTGCCTAACGGAGAGTAATTTTATCTCTAAGTTACCTGAAAAAATGAAAAAAATTTGCTTAGATAAAATTGATCCTATTGTTGAAAAATATGACAAAGATGAGCCTAAAATATTTCGCAATTCTAGCCAAACTGCTTATATTTTCTACACTTCAGGTTCAACTGGTAATCCTAAAGGAGTCATGGGCCGTCACATCTCAATTTTGAATGTTATTCAAAGCTTACGACTTACTTTTGATTTAGATAAACATCCTGAATGGCGCTATATTTTCACAGCTGCCGTTACTCATGATCCATCTATTCGTAATATTTTTCTCCCCTTAACCATAGGTGCATCCCTATATATGTACGAAATAAAATATATAGGACATTTGGTTTCTTTCCTACAAGAAAATCAAATTAATGCCCTACATACCACCCCCTCTATCTATCGAGAAATCTTGGGGCTACTTGAACCAGGAGAAACCATTTCCAGCTTAAAATATATCTCGGTAGGAGGGGAAAAATTAGATCGGGAAACTGCCTTAGCTTTGCGGAAACGTTTTCCAGCAGAAATTGTTAGCAATGTTTACGGATCTACAGAAACTTGTGTGGGAGTATCCCAGTATGAAATCAAGGAAAACTTAGACAGCGAAATCCCCCTCGGTCAAGTTTTCCATAACAATCGCTTAGGGGTTCTTGATGAATTTAATAATCCCGTTCCCCTCCATGTAATCGGCGAAATTTGTGTAGAAGGTGCCGCCCTAGCATCGGGTTATCATAACCAACCCGAAATGACTCAAGAAAAATTTAAACCTAGCTTTCTTGATGAGACAAAAACTCTCTTTAGAACCGGCGATTTAGGCAAGCAAACTGCTCCGGGTATCATTGAGTTTATGGGACGAAAAGATAATCAAGTTAAGGTCAATGGTTATCGAATTGATCCCGGAGAAATTGAATATCAATTGACTCGTTATGCTCCCATTGAAAGAGCGATTGTTTTACCCATTCAAGTGAATAATCAAACTCAATTATCTGCTTACTGTCAAACAGAAAAAACTCTAGAAATTGCTGAGATTCGAGAATTTCTTGCCAAGTTTTTACCAGTTTATATGATTCCCAGTTACTTTATTTTTTTAAAGCAATTCCCTTTAACTCGACATGGGAAACTTGACCTGCACTCCCTGAGACAACTCAGAGAAACCGGTAAATATCTGGTTAATTCTAATTATGTTGCACCCCGTAATCATTTAGAATCCAATCTCGTTAGTATCTGGGAAAAAATTCTCTCTAAACATCCTATCGGTATTTTTGATAACTTCTTTGAAATTGGCGGTCATTCTCTACTCTTATCAAGGGTTGTAACCCGGGTTCATAAAGAACTAAATGTATCCGTAAAATTGGCTGACTTCTTTAAAGTTCCAACCATTGCTGGATTGGCGACTTTAATCTCCCAGACTCAATACAATTATCAAGAACCCATTTCGGCAATTCCCCCCCAAAAATCTTATCCGATGTCTCATGGTCAGCGTCGTCTTTGGGCTTTAGAATTTCTAGATCAAAATCATAATGCTTACGGAATGCCCAGTGCTTATCAATTCAAGGGCAATCTCAATATTGATGCTTTTGAAAATGCCTTTCAACAGTTAATTCAACGCCATGAAATTTTGCGGACAACCTTTACTTTAATCAATAATCAACCCCGTCAAGTTGTCCATAATCAAATGAACTTTGTCATTAAACAAATAGACCTGACAGCTTATGTTAGCACAGAACAAGAAAACCTGATCGAAGAAGCGATCAGCCATAATGCCAAAACGACCTTTGATTTAGAAGTGGGACCGTTACTTAAAGTTAACTTACTTAAACTAAGCCAAGAGAATTACATCGTCTTGTTTAATATGCACCATATCATTTTTGACGGTTGGTCAGCTGGGGTTTTAATTAAAGATTTCCTCACCCATTATCACGCCTATGGACAAGAAAATTCCCAATTAATGCCCCCTCTTAGAATTCATTATAAAGACTATACTTCTTGGCAAGAAAGTCAATTAGAAACCTCGAAACTTCAAGGTCAACGGGATTACTGGTTAGCTAAATTAACTCCTGTTCCTGTGCGTCTTAACTTACCTGTTGATTATCCCCGCCCACCTGTTAAAAGTTTTCAGGGAAATACAATTACATGGCAACCTGAACCCGAATTGATCGATACTTTTGAGAAGTTAGTTAAAGCACAAGAAGCCAGTTTATTTATGGGTTTAGTTAGTTTGGTTAAGAGTTTTCTATTCCGTTACACTGAGCAAAATGAAATTACAATAGGCTCTGCTATCGCCGGCAGAAATCATCCTGATTTAGAAGATCAAATCGGATTTTATGTTAACACTCTCGTCCTGCGGGATCAGATAACAGATCACGACAGTTTTACGGATCTCCTTAGCAAAGTAAAAACAACCACTTTAGAGGCTTATGATCATCAAGACTATCCCTTTGATCAGATCGTATCTGATTTGAATTTACAACGAGATCCTAGCCGTAATGCTCTCTTTGATGTGGCAATTGTCCTGCAAAATAATCAAAATGTAGATCTCGCCTTGGACGGAATTACAGTTAACTCCATTGACCCAAAAATGATTACCGCTAAATTTGATTTAGAATTTATCTTTGTTGAGGAAGAAGAACTTTATCTCAAGCTAATCTACAACACAGATATATTTATCCATGAGCGAATTTTATTGATCATAGATTTGTTCAAAAACTGGCTAGAGCAAGTTGTAAAATTTGCCCATGAACCTTTGATAAACTTATCCTTAGCTTCCTCAGAAAATCTTATTCAAGAGGGGCAGGAACTGTTCACAGAAGACTTTAATTTTTAGTCAACAGCGATTACACTAGCAGGAGATTTTAATGAAGACAAAACTACCGATTCTTGGCGTTTTAGGTGGTATGGGACCAGTGGTTACTGCTGAATTTCTGAAGTCGATTTATGAATATAATCCTTTTATTGATAAGGAACAAGAAGCCCCTAATGTTATCGTTTTTTCCCTTCCCTCTGCACCTGATCGCACAGGTTCTATTGATAGTGGAAAAGAAAGAGAATTTATTGATTTTATTCAAGTCAATCTGGAACATCTCAATAAACTGGCTGATTGCATAGTCATTGGCTGTTGTACGGCTCATTATGCTCTACCTCAGATTCCCGAAAATCTGAAGGATAAACTTATTTCCTTAATTAAAATAGCGGACCAAGAACTCCAAGAATATAATAAACCTACCCTTTTACTTGCTAGTACAGGGACTTACCAGAAAAAATTATTTCATGAAGGCTGCACCACCGCAGATCTGATTATTTCTCTCTCAGAAAGTGATCAAAAGTTGATTCATGAAATGATCTATAAAGTGCTAAAAAGAGGACAGGATCCGTTAAGTATTCTTAGGGATATAGAAGCATTATTAGAGAAATATAACACTCGCTCCTATATTTCTGGGTGTACCGAATTTCATCTCTTAACAAAATCTCTCAAACTCAAAGGAATTGACTCCATTAAAGCGATCGATCCTTTAAGTACTATCGCTCAAAACTTTTCTCAGTTAATCATCAAACAAGCTCAGGTAGATCTAGTGACCGACTGCCATCAGCCTTCAAACCCAAAAAGCCCTTGACCATCGCACCTCTATCAGGTACAATTCAAACTTGAGTTGATCACTTCTGACTTTTAACTTGTGCGTAGCGATATACTGGCTCATCAGGTTTTCAAGATTAGTCCTATTTTTGATAAAGAGGTGTAAAAAAATGTCTAAGCATTCAATCAGTTTTGGAGGACAATTGGAAGATAATTGGCGGACTCTGTCAGCAGTATTAGAAACTGCCACTAAACATAATAATCATGGAATTACTTATATCAGAAATGACGCAACTGAATATTTTCAGAGTTATCAAGACTTATATCAAGATGCTTTGGTTATTTTAAATGGACTGGAACAAAAAGGAATAAAATTAGGGCATAAAGTCATTCTACAAATTGCCAAAAATCAAGACTTTATTCCCGCACTATGGGCTTGTTTTTTAGGGGGAATTATTCCAGTTCCTTTGACCGTTGCTCCTAGCTATGATCTGGAAAATTCTGCCGTCAAAAAACTAGAGAATGTTTGGAAAATTTTAGATAATCCCTTGATATTATCCGACAGTGAGCTAATTACTGAAATTGAAAAATTAGGAACTTACTCTCATTTAGAAGGGTGGCAAGTTATCTCAGTTAATGAACTCAGAAAAGCACCCTCTAAAATTGATCAATTGCCGATTCTTGACCCACAAGATACAGCCTTATTACTTTTTACTTCGGGTAGTACCGGTATGCCCAAGGGAGTAATATTAACTCATCATAATATTCTGTCCATGACTGCTGGTACAGTGGCGATGAACCACTTTACCCAACAAGAAGTTACCCTTAATTGGATGCCTTTGGATCATGTAGGAGCTATCGTATTTTTAGGAATTATGGCGGTAGATTTGGCTTGTGATCAAATTCATGTTCCCATGGAATTAGTCCTACGCCAACCCCTGCAATGGTTAGAACTCATTCAAAAGCATCAAGTAAGCATTTCTTGGTCTCCTAACTTTGCATTTTCCTTAATTAATCAACAGGCCGAAGAACTTAAGCACGTCTCTTATAACCTCTCCTCAATGAAATTTTTAGTGAATGCCGGCGAGCAAGTTTCAGTAAAAACGATTCGCCTATTCTTAGAAATTCTTGAAAAACATCAACTACAGGAGAGAGCGATTAAACCGGCCTTTGGCATGACTGAATCCTGTTCTGGGATTACTTGGTCAGCCGGTTTAAGTAAAAATGAACTCACCGAAGAAAATAGTTTTGTCTCTCTAGGAAAGCCGATTCCGGGAGCAACTATCCGGATAGTCGATCAGGAAAATAATCCCTTACCTGAAAAAGAAATTGGCAGGCTTCAAATTCAAGGTAATTCTGTTACTAAAGGATATTATAATAATACTGAAATCAACCAGGAAGTTTTTCAAGAAGGGTGGTTTACTACGGGAGATTTGGGGTATTTATTTAAGGGGGAACTCTTTATTACTGGGCGAGAAAAACAAGAAATTATAATTAATGGTGTTAATTACTTTGCCCATGAACTTGAAACAACAATCGAAGAATTAGAAGGAGTTAAAGTATCTTATACAGCCGCCTTTGCCGTCTTTGATCAAAGTCGAGAAACTGATTTATTAATTATTACTTTTAGCCCAGAATCTGAGCAATTTGAACAGGGGATAAAAGTTGTTAGAAAAATTCGCAGTCATGTAACCCAAAAATTCGGGATTGCTCCAGCTTATGTCATTCCCATAGACAGAAATTTAGTTCCTAAAACTTCTATTGGCAAAGTTCAAAAATCTAAATTAAAAAAGGATTTTGAACAGGGATTATTTAGCAGCTGTATCCAAGAAATAGATCAATATTTAGCAAAAGAGCGTCAGAAAAATCAAACCTTACCTCAATCAGAAAATGAACGGCAAATAGCGGCGGTTTGGAGTGAAGTTTTACAGTTAACCTCAGTTGGTTTAGAGGATAACTTCTTTGAACTAGGGGGACATTCTATACACTTAATCCGAGTTCAAAATGAACTTGAAAAACTTTTTAACCGTCAGCTATCCCTTGCTGAAATGTTTAAAAATCCTACCGTTGCCACCCTAGCCCGTTTCTTAAGCGAAGAATCAAATACTAATCAAGTTATAGCACAAAAAAGCCGTCAACGTGCCGAAAATCGGAGCCGTCGCCATAATGAAACCCATGACATTGCAATTATTGGTATGGCGGGGCAATTCCCGGGGGCAAAAAATTTAACAACCTTCTGGGAAAATTTAAAAAATGGAATCGAAACTATCTCTTTCTTTTCGGAAGAAGAATTACAAGAATCGGGAGTGTCTTCGGAACTATTTAATCAGCCTAATTATGTTAGAGCTAGACCAATTCTCGAGCAAGTTGAATACTTTGACAGCGAATTTTTTGGCTATACAGATAGAGAGGCAGAATTACTAGATCCTCAGCAACGTTTACTGCTTGAATGTAGTTGGGAATGTTTAGAAAACGCCGGTTATAATCCTAATACTTATCAAGGATCAATTGGTATATTTGCTGGCGCAAGTATGAACACCTATTTGATAAATAATTGTTATCCTAATCGGGGTAAATTAGATAGTAATGACGAGTTACAACCCTTCACACTAGATTCAATGGGAGGGTTTCAAACAATGGTAGCTAATGACAAAGACTATTTAACAACGCGAATTTCTTATAAACTCAACTTACATGGTCCGAGCGTTAATGTTCAAACCGCTTGTTCTACTGGATTAGTTGTAGTTCATCTCGCTTGTCAGAGTCTCATCAGTGGAGAAAGTGATATGGCTTTAGCTGGAGCTGCTTCAATTAATTCTCCTCAAAAAATTGGTTATTTATATCAAGAAGGACTGATTATGTCTCCTGATGGCCATTGTCGCGCCTTTGATGCTGAAGCAAAAGGGACTATTTTTGGCAGTGGAGTAGGAGTAATTATGCTCAAAAGATTGTCAGATGCTTTAGCCGATCATGACCATATTTATGCAGTTATTAAAGGCTCTGCTATTAATAATGATGGTGGCCAAAAATTAGGATTTACTGCCCCCGGTGGAGAGGGTCAAATTGCTGCCGCTACGGAGGCCTTAGCCTTTGCTGGTGTTGATGCTAATACAATTAGTTTTGTGGAAGCTCATGGCACAGGAACCCCCCTTGGAGATCCCATAGAAGTTGATGCTTTAGCTAAAGTTTATCAGGGTGCAAATGAGGGAGAATGTGTTTTAGGTTCAGTAAAAACCAATATCGGACATATGCAGATTGCTTCTGGTATTGCCGGTTTAATGAAAGCGACTTTGTCCCTCAAATATAAGATTATTCCACCTACATTACATTTCCAAAATCCTAACCCTCAAATTAATTTTTCCCAGACTCCTTTTTATATTAATAATGAAGCTATTTCTTGGACTACTAAGCAAGACAAGTCCGAAAAATTACCCCGACGGGCAGGGGTAAACTCTTTAGGTATTGGCGGGGTTAATGCCCATGTTATTCTAGAAGAAGCTCCTCCCATTATTCCTCAAGACAATCAGAGTCAACGTCCCTATCATTTGCTCACCCTTTCCGCTCGAACCGAACCAGCTTTAACAGAGTTAGTAAGTCGCTACATAGACTTTTTAGAAAGTCAACCTGAAAAGGATCTGTCTGATGTAGTATTTACGGCCAATACAGGCCGAGTTCATTTCTCAAATCGTTTAGCCTTAACTGGCTATAAAAATAGTGATTTTATTGAACAATTACGGCAGTTTAAGCAACTCGATTATCAGTCAACTATTCATGGTATAGCTGATGAAAAAAGACCGTCTAAGATTGCCTTTTTATTTACAGGGCAAGGTTCTCAATATGCAGGGATGGCTCATCAACTCTATCAGACTCAACCCACCTTTAGAAAAACTTTAGACGCAGGGGAAAAATACTATCAAAAACTAACGGGTAAATCCCTACTAAACGTCGTATTTGCCGATACAGATGACGCCTTAAACCAAACCGCTTATACCCAACCGGCACTATTTCTGATTGAAGTTGCTCTCGCTCAATTATGGCATTCTTGGGGAATTCAACCAGCCGCTATTTTAGGCCATAGTTTAGGAGAATATTCAGCTGCTTGTTTTGCTGGTGTTTTTGATCTTGAAAGTGGCTTAAAACTGGTCAGCCATCGAGGCAACTTGATGGGGCAATTACCCCAAAATCAAGGGGAAATGGCCGCTATTTTTCTCGATAAAAACTCAGTTATTGAGCATTGCCAAAGTCAGGGAATAAAAATCGCTATTGCTGCCATTAACGCAGAACAACATACCGTTATTTCTGGAGAAAAAAACGTAATTCAAAAACTCTGTAACCATTTTACTAATTCTGGGGTTAAAGTTCGTCAACTTAAAGTTTCTCATGCTTTTCACTCCCCTTTAGTAGAACCAATGGTTGCAGAATTTAAAACGATTCTTCAAGAGATTTCTTTCAGTCAACCTCAAATTTCTCTGGTCTCTAACCTAACGGGAGAAATTGCTGATGACAGCATTATGACTCCTGAGTATTGGCTTCAACATTTACTAAATACGGTACAATTTCACCAAGGAGCTTTATTCCTACAATCTCTTGGATGTGATACCTTTATTGAAATTGGACCTCAACCTATTCTCTCAGGAATTATTCAATCATCTCTATCTTCATCTGAACCTCTAACTCTACCCAGTTTACGCTCGGGATTTTCTGATTGGCAAGTTTTATTAGAAAGTCTGGGTAAACTCTATGTTCGCGGTGCAAAGATAGACTGGTTTAGTTTTGATCAAGACTATCATCCTAGACGATGTGCTTTACCTACTTATCCCTTTCAAAAACGTCAACACTGGATTTCTTTAAAAACCCCATCTGCAACTGTTCCACGGGAATCTAATCTGGTCAAAATGTTATCCGAAAAGGACAAAACTACTTTAATGCAAACCCTCTTAGAAACAGGCCATTATTCTGAAGATGAAAAACCAACAATATCCGCCATTGTTCAACAGTTGATTAAACTGTATTATCAAGAAAAAGAGGACTTTGATTTTGCCAAATTACTTTATCAAGTAGCTTGGCTTCCCTGGGATTTAGCTAACGGTAAGCTAGAAAATCTGACCAGCCTTAAAACGGATTTAGAGGTTTACTTAGAACCCCAATTACAATCCTCAGAATTGATGGGAGTTTCTCGCGCTTTTTCTGAAATGGAAAAACTGGCGGCTGACTTTGTTGTTAAAGCTCTGAAAGATTTAGAACTCTTTCAAATGAATACCTTTCTTGATCCCGATCAAAGTTTTATTCAAGCTGGACTCAAACAAGAATATAAATCTTTCTGGAATTATGTTCTAGAAATATTAGCGAAAGTCGGCATTTTAGAAAAGCAAAATACCCGATGGAAAATTGTTAAAGAACCTGAACAATCTAATCCTGATTTAGCGGTAGAAGATTTAATCAATCATTATCCTAATGCTCAAATAGAACTCAATCTATTTCGACAAGTTGCCACAAATTTAGCGGCCATTATTACGGGAAAAATATCTCCTTTATCTATCCTATTTTCTCAAGATGGACAAGGAGGAGCCAGCGAATTTTATAAAAATACATCTTCGGCAAAAATTCTCAATCTGGGTATCTCTAAAACCGTTGAACTTCTACTCTCAAGTTATCCTCCCTCAGCCTCCCTCCGCATTCTCGAAATTGGTGCGGGAACTGGAGCTACAACCCAACAGGTTCTTAAAGCTTGTAACTCTCGTCAAATTACCTACACATTCACTGATGTTTCCCCCTTCTTTCTAGAGAAAGCTAGAGATAATTTGGCTGAATTTTCTGGACTAGAATACAAAGTTCTCGATATTGAAAAAGACCCGAAATTACAAGGGTTTTGCTGTCATTCTTATGACTTGATTATCGCAGCTAATGTCTTACACTCTACCGCCAATTTACAAGAGGAAACCTTGCCTCATATTCAAAGTTTACTACGTCCAGGCGGTCATTTATTACTGTTAGAATTAACTCAGCAATCTTCCTGGATTGATTTAATCTTTGGTGTCACTCAAGGGTGGTGGCGTTTTAGCGATTATCATTTGCGCCCAAATCATCCTATAATTACAGCATCGACTTGGGGATCTATGCTGCTTAAATCTGGTTTTTCTCAGGTGGAATTTGTTTCTCCTGATCAAAAAATAGGTACTGCTTTATTTCAGCAAAGTATTATTCTGGCTCAAAGTTCAGAAATCTCCCCTAACACCGCTAAAAACTGGCTAATTTTTACTGATGTTGAACCTCAACAAAATACTTTTGCCTTAGGGATTCAAGAGCAACTACTGAAAAAGTGTGATTCCTGTCGGATAATTTATCAAGGGGAGAAAAATACACAAATATCATCTTCTGAGTCTTGTTTGAATGCTAATCAACTACAACAATTAGAGGAATGGTTTGCGTCAAATCCATCTCCAGATCGGATTATTTATCTTTTGAATAGTGATGGCAAAGATCAACCAGAATCCATTTTATTGAATCGCTGTAACTATCTTTTAAATCTTCTCAAAGCTATTCAAAAAATCCCTAATCCCCCTCAATTATTCCTTGTTACTCAGGGGGCCCAACCCTTTGAATTAGAACAGCCTTCTTTCGGGTTTCAGTCTCCTCTTTGGGCAATGGGGCGTGTTATTGCCCTAGAAAATCCGCAATTATGGGGAGGTATGCTCGATCTTGATCCCGACGTTGACATTAATCAAAATATTACCGCATTACTATTAGGATTAACTCATGCTCACGATGAGGATCATTTGGTCTTCCGCAAAGGTCAAGGCTATGTTGCTCGTCTGCTTCCTCTGAAGTCTCTAGAGACAAAAACCGTTAAGATTCAACCTGAGGCTACCTACCTAATTACGGGAGGAATAGGACATCTAGGCTTAGAATTGGCGGAACATTTAGTCAATTTAGGAGCAAAACATCTCATTTTAACGACACGCCGCTCATTACCAGTCCGCTTCCTGTGGGATTCAGCAGCCGAATTAGCTCAAATATCAGAAAAAATCAGAAAATTAGAGGAAAAAGGAGCATCAATCGCAGTTATTTCGGCAGATGTTGGCAATTTTGAGGCTATGCAGGCCATATTTACCCAGATTGAAGAAACCGCTTATCCCCTGCGTGGCATTTTCCATCTTGCCGGAATCTCAGGCCGACAAGCTCAATTAAAAGACTGTACTTTGCAGGATCTCGAAGCAGTTTTTCAGGCAAAAGTTAAGGGTTCTTGGAATTTACATCAACTATCTTTGGGTAGTCAATTAGACTATTTTGTGCTGTTTTCTTCGGCGGGTGCAATTTGGGGGGCAAAAGAACAAGGGTTATATGATACTGTTAGTCATTGGCTGGATGCTTTGGCTCATTTCCGTCATCTTCAAGGGCTGCCTGCAACGACTTTAAATTGGGCATTATTGGCGGGTCATGGTATAGTATCTCAAGACTATGAGGACTGGCTCAAACAGATTGGGATCAGGGAAATTGCTCCAGATATGGCCTTGAGAGTGATGGATGCTATTATGGCTTCTAATCAAACACAGGTTTTAATCGCCGATGTGGATTGGGTTCGTTTCAAAAATATCTATCAATTTAAAGGCGAGAAACCACTCCTAAAAAATTTAGGACTCTCAGAAATTCCCATTAATTCTGTTCAAGAATCAGACTCTGTACTGCATCTTTTAGAGGATATGCCTTTCGGAGAACGTCGGGAATATTTGTTAGAATATGTTAGCAAACAAGTCAGAATGATTTTAGGGATTAAATCTATGCCAGATACAGAACAAGGATTGATAGAAATGGGGATTGATTCCCTATCCTCTATTGAATTGAAAAATCGTTTAGAGAAACGATTAGAAGTTCTCTTACCCACTTCTTTAGTCTTTGATTTCCCTAATATTAGACGCTTAGTTGATTATCTGCTTGACCGCATTTTCGGTGAAAAAGTTCAAAAAACAGCCCAGAAGATGATTAACTTCACTGAAGTTCAGCAGGAGATTAGTGAGGATTTAATCTTACAAGAACTTACTGATTTGGAGGCTTTTTTAGGAGATTAAATAATCCTAAGCCTTGAAGTTAGAAAGCTTGAAATTTAAAAAAATTCAAGGCATTTCCTAAAAGTTACCCTATATTAAAACTATGCAAACTACATTTTTTCAACAAGAAACCGTAAAAAGCTCTCATCAATTTTTTGACAATCTGAAATTGATTGCCGGTCCTTACTGGTATCCAACTGATCCTAAAGAAGGAAGAAAATTTTCCGAGGTAATAAGTTCATGGGGAATGCTGTTTCTCCTCCTTTTAGTAATTGTTGGACTGGTTGCCTCTAATGCAGTTAATAGCTTCGTTAATCGCTATTTAGTTGATGTTATTATTCAAGATAAAAATGCCTCTAAGTTTCTGACAATTTTATTATTTTATGGCTTAGGATTACTTTTAATTACCCTGTTTACTGCATTTTCTAAATTTGTTAAAAAAAGAATTATTCTGGATTGGTATGAATGGCTAAATCAGCAGGTTATTACCCAATATTTGAGCCATCGCGCCTATTATAAAATTAATTTTAGATCCGATGTGGATAATCCGGATCAAAGGATAGCTCAAGAAATAGAACCCATTGCTAGAAATGCTGTTAATTTTGGTGCTGTTTTATTAGAAAAAGTCTTAGAAATGACGACTTTTTTAGTAATTCTTTTTTCGATTTCTCGACTAGCCGCCTTGATTTTAGTGGCTTATACAATTGTCGGCAACCTAATTGCTGTTTATTTAAGTCGAGAATTAGATAAGATTAGTCAAGAAGAATTGGAATCCAAAGCTAATTACACCTACACTTTAACTCATGTTCGGAATCATGCTGAATCTATTGCCTTTTTTCAAGGCGAAAATCAAGAGTTGAAAATCATTCAACGTCGATTTAATAATCTCGTCAGAAATTCTCTCAGTAAGATTGATTGGGAGAGAAATCAAGACATTTTTAGTCGAGGTTATCGCTCAGTTATTCAAATATTTCCCTTTGTCGTCTTTGCTCCAGCCTATATTCGGGGGGAAATTGATTTCGGACAAGTTAATCAGGCTATTATTGCTTGCAGTATGTTTGCTAATGGTTTTTCTGAGTTAATCCTTGAATTTGGTTCTTTGGGCAGATTTTCCAGTTATGTTGAGCGTCTATCTGAATTTTCGTCGGCTTTAGAAGAAATGCGCCAACAACCCAAGGATGCTAGTACCATTAAAACCCTTGAACAAAATCAGATCAAGTTTGAGGATGTTACTTTACAAACACCGGATTATGAAAAGGTAATTGTTCAACATTTATCCCTATCTATCGAACCAGGCGAAGGTTTATTAATTGTCGGACCGAGTGGACGAGGTAAAAGTTCTCTATTAAGAGCTATTGCTGGCTTATGGAATGCAGGAACTGGTTGTTTAAAACGACCTCCCTTAGAACAATTTCTCTTTTTACCTCAACGTCCTTATATTATTTTAGGAACTCTCAGAGAACAGTTACTTTATCCTAAAACAACCCGTGAAATGACCGATGGAGAACTTGAATCGGTTTTACAACAAGTTAATCTTCAAAATATAGCCACAAAAGTTCATGGCTTTGATGCGGAAGTTCCTTGGGAAAATATATTATCTTTAGGAGAACAACAACGCCTTGCTTTTGCCCGATTGTTAGTAACCCATCCCCGCTATGTAATCTTAGATGAAGCCACAAGTGCTTTAGATTTGAACAACGAACAAACCTTATATCAGCAGTTACAACAAGCACAGACAACTTTTATTAGCGTAGGACATAGAGAAAGTTTATTTAAGTATCATCAATGGGTGTTGGAACTTTTAGAGGATTCTAGTTGGCGACTTGTTTCCATAGATGATTATCGATCCTCAAAATCTTTGTAACTGTTTCATTGCCAAAACTCAATTTAGGAAAAATTACGATGACTACTACTTCACCAAAAACTCTGACTATGGATATTCAAAAACACCGGGTTCTGTTAATCGGAAAAATGTATGATGAAGCGGGGGAAAAACTCCTTGAAGAATCTACTAATATAGAGATTTTGGCCAACCCTACACTGGATAAAATTAATCAGGCCATTCAAGAAGTATCTGGCGTATTTGTGCGTTATCCTAATAAGTTAGAGGCTTCATCAATCCGATTGGCAAAACACTTAAAAGTAATTAGTACCTCTGGATTTGGCACAGATTCTATTGATATTATGGCAGCAACAGAACAGGGGGTTATCGTTGTTAATAATCCCGGAATGTCAACTACAGCTGTAGCAGAACACACCTTATCTATGATTTTAGCCCTTGCTAAAAAGCTGCCTTTTTTAGATCATTGTGTGAAAAAGGGTAACTATTTAATTCGCAATCATATCCAACCGATTCAACTCGAAAACAAGACCGTTGGTATTGTGGGTTTAGGAAGAATTGGTACTCTGGTGGCTCACAAATGTAACCTAGCATTAGGGATGAGAGTATTAGCTTATGATCCCTATGTTCCAGCCAGCAAAGCGGAGACAGTAGGAGCAACTTGGGTCAAAGATTTAGATGTTCTTCTGGCTGAATCGGACTTTGTTTCTTTGCATCCTGAACTAACAAGTGAAACACGGGAAATGTTTAATATATCAGTTTTTCAAAAGATGAAACCAACAGCTTTTTTAATTAATACCTCCCGGGGAAAAGTCGTTTGTGAAAAGGATTTAGGGATCGCCCTTAATCAAAAATTGATATCCGGATGCGCCCTAGATGTCTTTGAACCAGAACCGCCGGCTTTAGATAATCCCTTATATAATTTTGAGAATGTCATTCTCTCACCTCATTTAGCCGGAGTAACCCCTGAAGCGAGTCTAGCAGCTGCTGTTTCGGCGGCGAATCAAATATTACAAGTGCTTCAGGGAGAGAAGCCTCCTTATATGATTAATCCAGAGGCGTGGAATCTTTTTTAAAGCACCTAGAGAATCTCAGGGATTCGGTTAATTAAAAATGGCAATATTTCTGCAAAATCCTTAGGAGGATAATAATTTGGAAAACATCGGCAAAATTCCCCTCAAAGATGAATGGCGTAATCGCTGGGCAACCATCAAACAATTTATCCTTAATCCGGTTCGAGAAATGGCGTTTTTGCAAGATCAGTTTCAAGTTTCTGAACTGTATACTAATATAGCGAAACGCGATCCTCATCTTCATGATCCTAATTTTCCCCAATGGCTTAATTTTGGTTATTGGCAAGAAGAAACAACTTATAACGGAGCTTGTGCCGCTTTAGCGCGTAAATTAGCCGAAGTAGCCGAACTTAAAGCCGGAGATCACCTTTTGGATGTGGGTTTCGGTTTTGCTGAACAGGATTTACTCTGGGTAAGAGAAAACAATGTTAGCTCAATTATCGGTCTAAATACAACCGAGTTACAAGTAGAAATTGCTCAAGAAAGAGTAGCTAAAGCAGGTTTATCGGACAGGATAAAACTTCAAGTCGGCTCGGCTACTCAAATCCCCTTTCATGAGAATTCTTTTGATAAGTTGACCGCTTTAGAATGTGCTTTTCATTTTGACACTCGTGAGGATTTTTTTGCGGAAGCTTTTCGAGTTTTGCAGCCCGGTGGAAGGTTGGCTATAGCGGATTGTTTGCCTAGAGTGGGTCGAGAAATTAACTTCTGGCTGCGGGTTAATAGTAAGAAAATGTGTATTCCCTTTGCTAATCAATACGACCGACATACTTATGTGGAAAAACTCAAAAAGCATGGATTTGTTAATATCCAAGCTTTATCTATTAGTGAATATGTTTGGCCGGCAATGGTTCATTATTTTGCCCAGATTAGCCAAGGGATTAGTAAGCATGATTTAGTTATCGATCTCCAGAAAGATAACCCAGGACTTGAAGCTTGGTCAAGCAATCGGGGTTGGTTTATGGCGTTTGATGATTATCTTTTGTTTTCGGCAGAAAAGCCTAAATTAACCTGAGTTCGGGTTAAGCAGATTGAGGTAAAACCCAGTCCATCGGTAGGGAGGACTTCTTGTTAGCGATCGCCATTAATACTAAATCCGTTCAGTATAGGCTACATATCAGGACAGGCACTCATGCAAAAGGCAAAAGGGGGAATAAATAATCAGTCTTTAATAACCGGATTTAGTATAAGATATCCATTCAATCCGTGAAGTTGTTCAATTATCAACAGTATATCGCCAAAATAGAGAGAATAAACCCAATCCTTTGGCGAGAAAATAGGATTGAGTTAATAAGTAGTTAGGCGTTAAAAACTATCAGACACCCCCCTTATCAAGGGGGGATTAAGGGGGGATCGACACCCCCCTTATCAAGGGGGGATTAATGGGGGATCGAACCCAAAATCTATCTTCAATTTAATTATAACCAGCTACTTACAATCAAAAATGGGATAGGTTAAAAACAGATCCCACAATTCCGATTAAGTCAGAATTACTGACGAATTTGTACCGGCATCACCAAATAGGTCATCTTTAAACCTCCCAAGGGGGTAAAAATAACCGGTTGGGTACTAGCATTTAACTGCATTTGGATATCATTATTAGGTAAAGCCTTCAAACCGTCCATCAAATATTTAACATTAAAGGCAATATCGCCACTTTCTCCCTGAATTTCTGCCGCCATGGACTCTTTGGCGCTACCTAAATCAGGAGATTCCACCGCTAGGGATAAACGGTCATTTTCGCTATCGAGACTAAACTTGACTAAATTATTCTTTTGGTCCGATAAAACCGCCACTAATTCCAAACAACGGATTAATTGTTTGCGGTCTAAAACCAAAGAACGCTCGAAGGATTTAGGAATTAACTGATTATAAGTGGGATAGGCCCCTTCTAACTTACGACTGGTTAACCTCTGTTCCCCCATTTCAAAGATGACTTGAGAATCATCCACGTGCAGAGTAATAGTCTCGATATTTTGTTTTGTTGCCATCATTCTTTCCAATTCTCGCAGGGCCCGGGCCGGAATGGTGACATTAAAGCCACCAGAGGCACTTTCCACCTCCTCTAGGGGAGTTTGTACCACCGCTAAACGATGACCGTCTGTAGCGGCAAATTCTAGACAATCGACGGTTTTAGTTAAATGTACCCCCGTCAACACCTGTTTAGTTTCATCGCCACTAGCGGCAAACAATGCACCTTTTAGTCCCTCTGTCAAGGCAACTACAGGTAAATTAACAATTTCCCCATCGGCCACCGTGGGCAATTCTGGGAACTCATCGGCTTTCATGCCGCGAATTTGGAACTGTGCCGAGGCAGTTTTCAGGAAAGCGAGACTATGCTCCTCATCATTCTCGTTTTCTTCCACAGAGATAGTGATTTCCCCCTCTCCCAAACGAGAGACAATATCGTTAAGCAATTTTGCCGGCAGGGTAATTTTGCCCCCTTCCACCACCTCGGCCCGAAAACTGGTGCGAATCCCTAAACTCAAATCAAAAGCAGTCAGGCTAATTTCGCCCTTTTCCTCATCGGCACAAAAGAGAACATTGCCCAAAACCGGATGGGTAGGACGACTGGCAACGGCCCGACTAACTAGGGATAAATTGCTGTTGAGTTCGCTTTGACTACTGGTAAATTTCATAGCAGGAATAGTTTTTTTGTACGCTAAGAAATAATAGCAAGAATTCCCCTGTGGAAAATCTGTGGAAAACCGGAGCTTTTTTCGATCGCTCTTTCTGGGCTAAAATCTATCAATAGCAATAACTTCGCCCATTGCTAGGTTTTTACTGCAATTCTGAAAAGATTGTGGAAAAATTGTCAAAAGTGAAATTTTTGCCCTTTCTCAGCCAATTCTATAAGCTGTTAACCATCAAGCTATAAGTCAAGAAGAGCGAGACTTGAGCCGACCAGCGCTCTTCCTAGGGAAAAATTGCGTCAAATGTAGGCCAGTGATCTTTAAAATGGAACAAGCAGCAGGAAGTTAACAAAACAAAGCTCCGGGCATTCCCCGAAACCGATAGACTCAAATAGACAAGGAGACAGGATTGGTTAGCACATCTTCGTATCAAACAACAAAATCGAAAGAAATCTTTACAGCCGCTCAAAAATTAATGCCGGGGGGTGTAAGTTCCCCCGTGCGGGCCTTTAAATCCGTCGGTGGTCAACCCATCGTTTTTGAAAGCGTCAAAGGGGCCTATATTCGCGACGTGGACGGTAACGAATACATAGACTATGTGGGAACTTGGGGGCCGGCTATCTGTGGTCATGCCCATCCCGAAGTGATTGCCGCCCTACACGATGCCCTAGATAAAGGGACCAGTTTCGGCGCTCCCTGTGTCCAAGAAAATATTCTCGCTGAAATGGTGATTGATGCCGTTCCCAGCATTGAAATGGTGCGTTTTGTCAATTCCGGCACCGAAGCCTGTATGTCCGTCCTGCGCTTAATGCGGGCTTTTACCGGCCGGGATAAAATCATCAAATTCGAGGGCTGTTATCACGGTCACGCCGATATGTTCCTCGTTAAAGCCGGCTCTGGTGTAGCGACCCTGGGCCTACCCGACTCGCCGGGGGTTCCCAAAACCACCACTAACAACACTTTAACCGCCCCCTACAATGACCTGGAAGCGGTAAAAGCCCTCTTTGTCGAAAATCCCGACTCGATTGCCGGGGTGATTTTAGAGCCAGTGGTGGGTAATGCCGGCTTTATCGTGCCGGATGCGGGCTTTTTAGAAGGATTGCGGGAATTAACCAAGGAATACGGGTCCCTATTAATGTTTGATGAGGTAATGACCGGATTCCGCATCGCCTACGGTGGCGCTCAGGAAAAATTCGGCATCACCCCCGATTTAACCACCCTCGGCAAAGTTATCGGCGGTGGGCTGCCAGTGGGGGCCTACGGCGGTCGGGCCGATATTATGGCGATGGTGGCTCCGGCCGGCCCGATGTACCAAGCGGGAACCTTATCCGGCAACCCCCTGGCCATGACGGCGGGAATTAAAACCCTCGAGTTACTCCAGCGCCCCGGCACCTACGAATATCTCAATAAAGTGACCAAATCCTTAACTGAAGGGCTGCTGAAAGTGGCCAGAGATGCTGGTCATAGAGTTTTTGGAGGTCATATCAGTGCCATGTTCGGGATGTTTTTCACTGGCACCCCCGTGCATAACTATGAAGAGGCCAAAAAGGCCGATGTGGCTAAATTCGGTCGTTTTCACCGGGGAATGTTGGAAAGAGGCGTTTATCTAGCTCCTTCCCAGTTTGAAGCTGGTTTTACTTCTTTAGCTCACACAGAGGCCGATATCGAACGGACTTTGGCCGCCGCTCAAGAGGTTTTAGAAAGTTTATAGTTAATACTGCTTCGGCCGGGAAAATCGATTGATAGAGTCCCAAGTATGGATGAGTTGACATTTCCCCGCTTGCAAAAGACGGGGATTCTCAGGGGAAATTTGGCTAGAAACCCCGAACAATCGAGGGATTATTATCCCCAGCACTGTAAAACTTATCAGTCCCAGCACAGGCCGCCCCTTTTTAGTCAACCAGATCGATAAGATCAAGAGCAAGAGGTATCTAACTTGACAAAAATTACCTCGGTTTCGATAATCCTGAAACCGTCAACAAAATTGAGTGATAAATAGCCTAGCAAAAAATCAAGAAAAACAGCAAAAAAACGTAGTTCCCCCCTTGACAAATAGCCAAAACTAGGCATTAGTTAAATTTAATGATTTTTTAATAAAAACCGCCTTCTATCACCAGAAAAAGCGATCGGTAGATTTTTATCAGAGTAATGTAATCATCTTTACAACTATCGGGGATCAAAGGATGTTAGGGTGAAGGAGCGATGACAAACCCACTTTAAGATCACCCCAATTGCTATGGCACAGATTCTCGATCCCCTCCCCAACGGCAAGAAAAATAGTATTCTTTGTTGTTATGTCAATGCGACCAGTCATATTCAAATTGTTCGCATCACCAATATTGCTAACTGGTATTTTGAAAGGGTGGTTTTCCCTGGGCAGCGTTTAGTATTTGAGACCCTAGCGGATGCTTTCTTAGAGATTCATACGGGGATGATGGCCAGTGCCATCCTTTCCGATAATATCCCCTGTGAACGCCTTTATATCAGCGATGGGGATGACGATGACTCCGATGGTCAACTAGAGGGGGAAATATTCTACCCCCATTCCCTAGAGGAAAGTCAAGGGGCGAAAATTGACAACACCGTACCCTTCGGTTTAACTTTAGCTTCCGCCTAGCTAATAAACTAATCTGATAATTCCCCTCGCACGAGAATCACAGTGCAATTAACCGCACGGGCAATCGTCGAGGGGATATTGCCATTTAAGAACTGATTGAGCAAACTTTCCCTAGATGCACCCAAAAGCACCAAAGAACAATCCTCCGATTCTACCAGATTAATTATTGCCTCGGCCGGAGAGGCCGAAGGAATCGGTAAAGGCACAATCGGCTGTGCGATCGCTTTTGGTAAAGATGCTTGTAAAACTTCCAAAATAGACAGATCTGGCAGTAACTCCGTCGGAGAATAGATTTTACATAACCAAATTTCGGGATGATCCGAAGACTCGGACAAAGACAGCAAACTAGGCAATAATGCTAAAGCTCGTTGGGCATTGGGACCGCCGGCGGTGGGAATCAGCCAAATCCTTTCCCGATTAAGATCGTTGGGAAAACAATCCTTTGTTCCCAATTTTACCAAGATAGTTTCACAGGGAGCTTGGGCGATCAAAGTATCGACTAAAAACCCAAAAATCGCCCCAGTAGTCGATTTTTCCCCCGTCCAACCCATAATTAATAAATTGCTGTGTCGTTCGCGAATCGTGGCCAAAATCCCGTCGGCGATATCCTGAGCCACAGAAATTTGTGTATGAACAGAGATATTCTGCTGTCGGGCTAATCTTTCCAGACGATGAAGTAATTTGCGTCCTTCCCGCGTATCTACCTTTACTTCCGCCGGAGAACTAAGACGAGGCACGGTAATCACATAGAGACAATCTATCTCATAATTGCGTTCACGGGCGATCGCAGCAGCAATTTTAAACAAAGCGGTAGCGGTGTCGGGATTGGCAATAGGTAACAAAATCCGTCCTATTCCCACGGCCGGGGAACGGGTTTGATAAACCACATAGGAAGGGGTACTGGGTTGGGGCAGTTGACAAACCCCCCCCAATTGATCGGCTTCCACCCGGATAATATCGGTGCGGGTAATGATCCCCACCAGTTTTTGACCGTCGGTAACGGGTAAACGGGAAAGCTGATAGCGATTTAAGAGAAATAAAACATCGCTTAAAGCTGCCTGGGGGGCCACGGTAATCGGATTGGGAGTCATGATCTCCCGTAGGACGGTTTGACTGTTTTTCGATCGCCATTTATCCAGATCACTTTGGGTAAAAATCCCCAATAGTCGCCCCTGTTCCACCACGGGAAAACCGCGATGATGGGAACGGGACATAATTTTCACCACTTCCCCCAGGGGTAAATCCGCCGGCAGAATTTCCACCTGGGATTGCATCACATCTATAGCCGACAGATGGGCCAGCACATCATTAGCAGGGGTTTCCTCGTTGAGAATAATACCACTAGCGGAAAGTAAATGCTCATAGAGGGAACCGGGGCGAATGCTTTCGGCAGTAATATAAGAAACGGCACAGGTCAACATCAGGGGCAGCACAATATTAAAATTGCGATGCAGTTCAAAGACAATCACGATCGCCGTTACCGGAACCCTGACTACTCCCGTAAAAAAGGCCCCCATACCGGCTAAAGCATAACTAGGTTCGCTGCCGAAACCCATAATTTTCGTCTCGATTCCCCCCACCAGAAACCCCAAACAGGAGCCCAACACCAAAGCAGGGGCGAGCAGTCCTCCCGGTGCGCCAGAACTATAGGAAATCATCGTCAGGAAAAAATAGACCACAAAAGCGAGGGCGGTATTCTGCCAACTTAATTCCCCTGCCAGCAAAAATTCCCGTAAACCCGTATTATCTCGAAAAAAGTCGGGTAAAAAAGCCACTACCGTTCCCGATAAGCAACTGACCAGACCGATGCGCCAAGCTAAAGATAACCGCCAACGCCGCTGCATCTGACTACAAAAAAGGATGCCTTGATTGAATAAAGCCCCCAATAAGCCCGCTAAAGCCCCCAAAAGGCAATAAATGGGTATTTCTTGGGCAGAGAAGCTAATATTGGCATATTCAGTGATAATCGAGGGGGTATTCTGCAGCATCATCGAAACCACGGCCCCGGTAAAGGAAGCCACGATCGCCGTTTCTAGGGTCATACTGGAAACATCGCGCATTAATTCCTCGATCACAAAGAGGACGCCGGCGATGGGAGTAGTAAAACCGGCCGCTAACCCGGCGGCTGCCCCGGCTGCGATCATCTGACGACGGTGATCGGGACTGGTGGGCAGCCAGACGCTTAACTGGGCCGCCAGGGCTGCCCCGATGTGTACCGTGGGGGCCCGACGACCAAGGGTTAAACCACCGCCAAGGATCAGGATCGCCCCGATCATTTTTACGACGGCAACGCGCCAAGACAGGGGCAAAGGGTATTTAGCTAGGGCTGCTTTTACTTGGGGAATACCCCCCCCGGCGGCTGCGGGGGAGAAGTGTTCCACAATCCAGCCGGCGCTATAACCAAGCAGAAAACCGCCGAGGGGCAAAACTAGGAAAGGAGAGGAATTGGCTACTAGATGCACCCGCCAACCACCTAACCAACCGATGCCCAATTTCAGGATAATAGCGGCAAGGGCGGAGAGAATTCCGATTAAACAGGCGACCAGTAAAGCATAGCGACTATCGGTGGCGCTACGTCCGAAGTGTTGGGATTTAAACCACTGACGGAGGTTTTGGTAACGGGCAAAAAGTCCCATAATTATCAGGGAGAATCAAGGCAATGGCGGAGCGAGGATTTATTTCGGGTTCTGATTCCTCGTTTCTTTAATCATAGGCCGTTAAGTTCTGTCACCGTTCACCTTGTTGCTACCAGTGGCCCTCATAGTAGTTTTTCTATCGATGGGCTAGGATCAAAGGTTGTCCCTGTCTTTGAGCGGAGGGTATTGTAAAGTTTCAAGACAAATATTGTCAGATATAGTCAAGCATGGCAATATGTGGACATGAAACTATCAGACTATGCAAAAAAAGCAGCAATAAGTTATCGAACGGCTTGGAGATGGTGGAAACAAGGGAATTTAACAGGTTATCAATTGCCTTCTGGTACAATTATCATAACGGATGACAACCATTCAAAACCCGACTTGATAGCTTGCATTTATGCAAGGGTTTCCAGCGCCGAAAATAAAGACAATCTAGATAGACAAGCTGACCGATTAAAAGATTATGCTGTTGCTAGAGGCGACAAAATCTACAAAGTTGTCAAAGAAGTAGGCAGTGGATTAAACGATAATCGCCAACAATTAGCCAAAATTCTAGTTGACCCCAATTATAATGTTTTAATTGTTGAACACAAAGACCGTCTAGCCAGATTTGGTACTAATTATCTAGAAATCTTGTTAAAAGAACTAGATAAAAAAGTGGAGATTGTCAATCAAAGTGAGGATAAGCAAGATGAGTTTATGTCAGATTTAATAGCCATTATCACCTCTTTTTGTTCTCGAATTTACGGATTAAGAAGGTCGAAAACAAAGACAGAAAAGATTATAGCTGAGTTAAAAGACAACGGATAATAATGTTAGTAGCAGAAAGACACATTATCAAGAAAGGACATCCATTTTGGACTGAGATAGATAATTGATCTTGGCAGTCTAAAAATCTTGACAACTCAGCCAATTATTTAATCCGACATAATCTTTAGATAGGCGGAAAAATCACCATTTTATATTGTTATGTTGGTTCAATAATTTTTATCCCTGCTCTAAATTCTCGCAGTGCTTGAGCATGATTTTCTATATTAATACAACGCAGCAATAAACCTACATCTAAACTTGGTAAAAGTTGCGATTTACTAACAGCTTCATGTCCCTCATTTCCTAAACTATAAAACAATAACTCATCATTCATCCAAAACCAAACTTCGGGAATTTGTAACCGTTTGTATGCTTCCAGTTTATCAATCACTCCACTACCAACAACCACCTCAATCACTAAATAAGGATGTTTTCTATTTGCTCCCAACTCATAGGATTTATCACCTTCTTTTTTAACCTTTTCAAATTCATTTTCTAAGGTGACAGAACCAGTAGGAGTAAAATCTAATCCCAAAAATTCTAAATAAATTTCTAGTAAAGCACCAATACGTTCTTTGATGGTTTCGTGTTTTTTCCCTGGCATTTTTCTAATCTCCAAAACTCCATCTAAAAAAGATAACCTTAACCCTGGGCGCTCAATTAGCTGTTCAACAGCTTTAAATTCTCTCCAGGTTAGGTCACTAATTAAAATTGGTTCTGCTTCCCGTTCAATGAGTGTAGTTATCATAATTTAAACCCAAATTTAGAGAGTGAATTTTGATCAATATGATATCATCTAAAAATAGATTATCATAAAAACAGGACTTACGCAAAAAAGACCGAAAGTAGGGGTAATTCATGAATTACCCCTACGCAAGAATAAGGCGTTCAGCCACGTCTTGCTTAAGTCCTAAAAAAACATCATGCAAGCATACAAACTCAAAGGAAAAATTGATCAATCTGGTAAGTTGCTGATTACCGAACCCCTGAATTTACCCCCCAGAAACGTGGAAATTGTAGTTTGGGCAGCCACAGACACCCTTGATCATACCACAACCCCAACCACTGAACCAGCACCAGAAACACCAAAAAGACCAACTAAAATCAAGGTTTTGCAAAACTGGTTTGAGAAAACCCAACCTG